>CAYWAF010000001.1:0-16913 GCA_964456355.1 uncultured Eubacteriales bacterium
CTCTAGTCCATCGGAGGTGAGCGGCCGATATCGCCGGTAAGCGGTCGATATGGGCCCGCGAACGGCAGTCATGGGCACACCGCATGCCGCTCACTCCCGTCTGCTACCCGCATGCGGCCTCTCACCGACACCCTTTCACCGCCTGCGGGGACTTCGTTCATACCTCGTTGACCTGCGCGTACTCTCATCTTGTGGACGTATGGGTTCGGCAAAGGTCGGACCCCGAGGAGGAGGTGAAACGCATGAAGGTCTGCATAAGAGGCGCAGCTGAAGACATCAAGCTGGGTGACATCGACGAGATATGTATCGATATCGATCGCATCCTGCTCCCGGTCGACGGTTCTGAGCCGGCAATGCACGCCACTCAGTATGCGGTGGTATTGGCCAAGACCTTCGGAGCCAAGATGAAGGCGATCTACGTCGACACTGGCATCGAGGCGCTCGAGCTGCCCGAGGAGATCGAGGCAGAGGAGGTCTACGAAGGCGCCCACCCGTCTGTGAAGGGTCTTGCGATCGCCAAGACGATGTGCGAGCGCAACGACGTCGAGTGCGAGATCGAGATCGTCAAAGGTGGCGTGGCCAAGCGTATTATCGCCACCGCCGAGGAGTTCGACGCCGATCTCATCGTCATCGGTGACACGGGTCGAACCGGCATCAAGAGGATAGCTCTCGGCAGCATCGCCGAGACCGTCCTCAAAGGCTCCGACCGGCCTGTCATGGTGGTCAAGGCCTACTAGTTCTTTCGGATCGAGAATGCAGGACAGGGTCGGGAAAGGGCCCGGGATCTACGCAAAGAAGGAGGTGCACACAGATGACAACCCCTCCAAGCAGTGAGGCCACCATCACCTCGACGTACATCAAGCACGGCGATCACATAGACACGATCGAGAGTGTGGACATGGTCTTCAAGGAGCAGCGCAAGCTCTCGTTCACTTACGGAGCGATCTTCTTCGTAGTGACGCTGGCTGTCCCGTTCCTCACCGTCACCGCAGAGTGGTGGTGGAAGGAGTGGATATGGGGCGGCTTCACTTGGAACTACCTGTTCATCTCGTTGCTCTATTACGTGTTCCTTTGGGTGATGGCGTGGACGTACTCCAAGAAGGCGGACGCACTCGACGATCGCCTTGCTGAGATGGCGGACAAGGTCACGCACAACGTGGCTGAGACTGCTTCCGACGATTCCGACGAGAGTTAGAAAGGAGGTCGTACAATGGGTGATCTCAACCTCATAGCGATAGTGCTGGTCGTCATCCTCGTTGCTTTGACGGTCGCACTCTCGGTCTTTTCAAGACGTTTCACGCGTACGACCGCCGACTTCTACCTCGCCGGTAGGAAGGTCGGGTCGTTCGCCAACGCATCGGCTATCTCGGGCGACTATCTGTCAGCCGCTTCGTTCCTCGGAGTCGCTGCAGCGGTATACGCATCAGGTCTCGACGGTGTGTGGTACGCAGCAGGCTTCGCGGGCGGCTTCATGCTGGTCGTCCTCTTCATCGCTTCGCCCCTGAGGCGTTTCGGTGAGTACACCGTGCCGGACTTCGCATTCGGCCGTTTCGGCACCAATCGCATGCGCCTCGTCGCTGTGGTCGGGGTGCTTGCGACGAGCCTGTTCTACATGGCGCCACAGATGTACGGTGCGGGCACCACGTGGAAGGTCCTCGTCGGCACCGGTATCGGCAGCGGTCCGAACGCTGCGTACAACACCGGCGTCGTCGTCGTCGGCGTGATCATCATGATCTACGTGGCGGTCGGCGGCATGAAGGGAACCACCCTCAACCAAATCATCCAGTTCTGGTGGCTTGCCTTCGCGATGATGCTCACTCTGATCGTCGCCACGTTCGTGGGTTTCAACAACACAGCATCCGGCGAGCTCATGCGTTTCAACTATCCTGAGTACCTCGCAAGGGAGTCTTCCAGCTATCACATGGGTCCGGCTGCGCTCACCGTAGAGGAGCTCTCCGACCCTGACACCTACAAGAACGTTGAACTCGCCATGCTCGAGGCTTCCAGCCGTATGGAGGACCCTGACACCTTCTACGAGGCCGAGATGGAGAAGATCGACGAGGCGATCGAGGAAGGAGCCCCGGACGACAAGGTCAACGTCGTCGCCTTCCAGAAGAACAAGTTGCACGCCCTCAAGAACGAGTTGCTGGGCACGGACGACGCTATACTCTTCAACCAGCCGGGACACCGCTACAACAGCTTCGACCAGTTCTCGATGGTGTTGGCACTGGTGCTCGGTACAGCGGGACTCCCGCACATCCTCAACCGTTACTACACGAACCCGTCCGGATCGGCGGCGCGACGTTCGACCTTCTGGGTCCTCGTCTTCATCGGTGTGTTCTACATAATCTCACCGATGGTCGGTCTGGCAGGACGATTGATGGTCCGAGGGGCGATCGAATCAGGCGTTGCGCCGACCACGGCCGACTATGTAGGCGGCTTGCTGGTGAGGTCTGACGCTCTGATGCCGACGATCGCGCGCATAGTCGGTGGCGAGATCCTCATGGGCATCGTCGCGGCCGGCGCTTTCGCGGCCATGTTCTCCACCCTTGCGGGCCTGCTCATCGCTTCGGCATCTGCCGTGGGACACGACGTCTACGAGCAGTACATCAACCCCGATGCTACTGAGAAGCAGAGGGTCTTCGTGGCCAAGGCATCCGTGGTCTTCTTCGCCATCCTCGCCATGCTCATCGGCTACCTCATCCCGGCGACCGGTCTGAACACCGCATATCCGGCGCTCATCGCTATGATGGTGACGTGGGCGTTCGCGGTAGGTGCAGGCGCGTTCGTGCCGATGCTGCTGACTGGCATCTGGTGGAAGGGCACGACCGAGCGTGGCGCTATCGCAGGCATGATCGTGGGTGGTGGCGGTACGGTCATCTTCATCTTCGTGAACATGTTCGAGGCTCTGAAGGTGTTCGACGTGTCTACCGCTCATCCGATCGTCCAGTGGATAGCGAGCATGACGTTCCCGACTCTCTACACGTTCCCGGCGGCTGTTCTCGCGATCATCCTCGTGAGCAAACTCGACGGCAAGCTTCCGAAGAACGTCGACGAGATCTGGATGCGCATCCACGGCAACGCTCATGAGCGTTGGGAGAAGGAGCACGGTTTGGACAAGATGTCCAGTCTGTTCTCCAGCGGCGCCAAGTAGAGTGCGTCACTGATAGGCCTTCGGGCCCGAACCCCCACGGGTCTGTAGGATTGCCGGCTCCGACCTCTTCGTCCCAGAGGTCGGGGCCGGACTTCGTCTCCGACAAGAGGCTCGTCCTGCTCCGATGGCGCTGCGCAGGTCCTCGTGACGCCTCTCAGATCACGGGCATGTCGCTTGTGGGCATGTCGCGGAAGGTCGCTATGAAGCGCATCAAGCGGTACGCATCGGCGAAGTTCGAAGCGATGCCGAAGGAGGCGCGTATGGTGTTCGGCACCTTGCCGCTGGTATCGCGTATCAAGTCATGGCACTGCTTGAAGGTGACGGGATGTTCGGACTCGGTGAAGCAGCGCTCCATCTCCTCACGCTCTATCTCGTGCGCAACCTCCCCATCGCCGGGGTTGCAGAAACATCCCGTCCGCACGGATATCATCCTCTCGCCCGCCAGACGCTCTACTTGATGCACGTCGTAGACAGCGCCCTCGGGGTCGAGGATGTAGAAGGCTATCGTGGCCCCGCGGGCCTGCGTGCTCTCCGGTCCGAAGATGCGCACCATGGGAGCGCCATTGGCATGTCGCAGAGAGAGCATCTCTTCGAGCAGCCAGTCGGTCAGGGCGACGACCCTGTCATGGATCGTCTCGATGCCGATGGAGGCGATGTGTTCCAGCCCTGTCTTGACCGCCGGAAGTCCCAGGTAATCCACAGTACCGTCCTCGAAGCCCGCATGACCGGGCGATAGATGGTACCAGCCCTCGCCCTGCACCGAGGCTAGCGTGATGGTGCCGCCCGCGAACCACGGCCGCTCCAGCTTCTCCAGTACCTTGCGCCGGGCTATCAAGGCGCCGATCCCGGTGGGGTAGCCGAACATCTTGTAGAAGGAGATGGAGACGAAATCGGGATGGACCTCCGACAGGTCGAGACGGTTGGTGGGGATGAACGCCGCCGAATCCAGCAAGACGTCCCACCCCTTCGCGTGAGCCACCTCTATCCACTCGAGAGGATGCTGCACGCCGCTGAAGTTCGACTGAGCGGGATAAGCGAACAGACGCGGGGCCTGGGCGCTTCCTTCCTCGTCCATGCCGCGCATGACCAATCGCTCGTCCAGGCGCAGGTCCGGCTTCCTCACAGGGACGTAGATGACTCTTGCGCCCTTCCGTCGCGCGAACTCGCGGATGCCGTTGACCGAGTTGTGGTTGTCGTATGAGATCAGGTAGCACGATCCGGGAGTGAAGGGATAGGCCTCGCCGACCAGTTTCAGTGCGTGGCTGGCGTTCGCGGTGAACACCACGTCGTACTCTTCTTCATCTGCCGAGAAGAACTCATGGACGGCCATCCGTGTCTCTTCCACATATCGGGTGGCTGCGAGCGAGGAGGGGTTGTGTGAGTGCGGGTTGCCCAGCACGTTCGCACTCAGCCACTCGTGGTGGGAGCGCAGTTGGGACTCGGCATACTGCCCGCCACCCGTGTAGTCGAGATACACGTGGCCGGAGTCGTCCAGGCGGGCATACTCATTCTCACGCAGGCGGTCGATGGTCTCGGCGGCAGCGTACTCAGGGTGTAGGGCGCAGAAGCGCTTCTCGGCTTCCCTCAGATCCTCTTCCGCGTAGTCCACGGCGCTCCCGACCCCCGGGTCAGCCCTCTTCGTTTGCTGCTTGCGTCATCGCGTCCGCCAGAGTCTTGATGGTGGCACCCGTGGTCTCCGGCAGGTCTACGCGCATCACCCGCCTGTCGTGTGCTGCGAGCGTCGCAAGGTCTCCTTCGGCCTGCGCCCGATGTAGCTGTGCCAGACCGAAGGGCTTGTCCGGGATGGGGACGTCCACGTGGTCGCGGGCCGTTATGACGAGGAAGACACCTTTGTTCGGGCCACCTTTGTGCAACTGTCCCGTGGAATGCAGGTAGCGGGGGCCGTTCTCGAGGCAGACGGCTCGCTTCGTCACTCGAGACAGGTGTGACGCGGCTTCTTGCAGCGGAGCCATGTACTCCTCTTCCTCTGGAACGTAAGCCAGTATCGCCACGTAGTCACCCTTCTCGAGGGCAGAGACGAGGGGCCGCATCGCCGCTGACGGGTCTGTGGGGGCCTCCGGAGGTGCAGCTAGGCCCCCGGCATACGTCACCCAGGCACCGTCTATGTCCGCTATCGCAGCTGGGATGTCCGCTGTGCCGTCGAGCACCTTGTTGGTCGTCTCCTTGGCCTCCGAGACGTTGGGCTCGTCGAAGGGGTTGATGCCCATCAGATGTCCGACCAACGCGATCGCATGCTCCCAGCGCACGAACTCCGCGCCGATGTCTTCCGGCTCGTCCAGGACGAACTCCATCAAAGGATGCGCCGCGCTGGCCTGTATCGCCCAGTCGATGAGAGGAGCGTCGTCATGTCCACGCATCACGATCACCATGCGGTCGTCATCGTATGCGAGTGGGAGTTCGAACGAGTGCTCCACGACAGGGACGATCCCCTTGCCTTCCTTGCCGGTGGATTCGGCCACGAGTTGCTCGACCCACAGCCCGAACGAGCGGTACCTGGGAGAGCATGCCAGAGTCAGCTTGTCGCGTCCGCCCTCGTATGCATCGACCATGAATGCGGCGAGCAGGGCACCGGGATTGTCTTCGGGCTCCTCGCGACATGCGTCCTGCATGGCTTTGGCGCTGGCGACGAGGGCTTCCAGGTCCACGCCGATGAGCGCTGCCGGCGTCAGACCGAACATGCTGAGCGCAGAGAAGCGACCGCCTACGGTGGCGGGAGCCGAGAGGGCGACTCTCATGACCTCACGCTGGCGTAGTTTCTCGAGGGGCGTTTTCGGGTCCGTTATGGCTATGAAGTGCTTTCCTGCGGCCGGCCGCTCCAGCACGCGCTCCATCCACTGACGGAATATCGCATAGAGCGACAACGGCTCTATGGTCGTTCCCGACTTGCTCGATATCAGGAAGAACGTGTGGATGGGGTCCAAGCGCTTCATCAAGTCGTCGACCACCAACGGCGAGGTGGTGTCGAGGACGTGCAACTCGGGCATGCCGATAGCGGAGCCGATCGTCCTCGATATGGTGAGAGCAGCCAGGGAGGAGCCGCCCATGCCGAGGAGCACGATGTTGCTCGCGCCTTCATCGACGAGTGCTTTGGCCAGGTTGGTCACGAGTGGGAGCCGACCGGATGCCGCTGTCGCCAGGTCGGTCCACCCCAACCGCTGCATTATCTTCTGCCGCATGTCTATCTGATCGGAGAAGAGGGTGGGGTCACGCTCGGCGAGTCGTTTTACGGCATCCGAGTCCTTGAGCCTCTGCAGTGCATCCATGCTTCGGTCTCCTACGCGTTTCGGTCCAGGTCCTCCCTCGTACTATTCTATCCTTCCCGTCCGCCTGAGGCGCCCTCTGTCCTTCGGCGGAAGGTGCGGGGAGGGTCTCCGGGACCGGGAACACGTAGGCCACTCCGGGAGTGACGCTCCATGCACCCTCCGGCATCTTCGAGGAGGATGCGTCAGCAGATGCGGGGGAGCTGCTCACCCACGAGCATGTCCATGATGCGCTTGGCGCCGAACGCGGTCTGGACGTAGACTTTACCTGCTGGCTCCGCTTCTACCTCACCCACGATGACCGCCTCTTCGCCGTAAGGGGTGGACTTCATCGCCTCGAGTGCGGCTTCTGCCTGCTCAGGCGGGACGACGGCTATCATCTTGCCCTCGTTGGCGACCTGGAAGACATCGTAGCCGAGCATCTCGCTGGCGCCTCTGACCTGAGGGTGCACGGGCACCTTCTCCTCCTCGACCGTCATGCTCACACCGGAGGCGGCAGCCAACTCGTTCAAGGTAGATGCAAGGCCGCCCCTGGTCGGGTCCCTGAAGCAGCGCACGTCCGGAGCGGCTTCCAAGACCGCTGCGACCAGAGAACCGAGCGGGGCCGCATCGGTCTCGATGTCGGTGTCGAAGGAAAGACCTTCGCGGATGGAGACGATGGCGATGCCGTGGTCTCCGAGAGAGCCCGAGAGCAGGATCTTGTCCCCGGGCTTGCAGTCTGCGGCAGACAGGTGGACGCCTTCCGGGATGACACCTATGCCGGCCGTGTTGATGTATATGCTGTCGCCATGACCCTTCTCGACGACCTTCGTGTCTCCCGTGACTATGTGGACCCCGGCCTCTTTCGCGCTCTCTTTCATCGTGACGAGCACCCGGCGCAAGTCCTCCACCGGGAACCCTTCTTCGAGGATGAAGCCGACGGACAGATAGAGTGGCTTGGCACCGGAGGTGGCCACGTCGTTGACGGTCCCGCACACGGCCAGTCTACCGATGTCTCCGCCCGGGAAGAAGATCGGGTTGACGACGAACGTGTCGGTGGACATCGCCACGAGACCCGGCGGCAGGTCCAGAGCTGCAGCGTCCTCATCTGTGGCCAGTTCCTCGTCGTCGAAGTCCTGCGCGAACACGTCCTCGATCAGTTCGTGCATCATCGTCCCGCCACTGCCGTGCGCGAGCAATATCCTGTCCTGCTTCATCGCAATCTCCTGATCTCGAGGTCTTGTCGAGGCGTATCAGGCGCCCCTGTACATCAAAGCCGGCATACGTCGGCCACGAACGCGTCTATAGTTTTCCATAGTCGGTGTAGCGATAGTACGCTGCGCACGATCCCTCCGAAGAGACCATACACGGACCGACCGGATGCTCTGGCACGCACGCCTTCGCGAATAGTTTGCACTCGAAGGGCAGCGTCACGCCACGCAGCACCTCGCCGCACTGGCAGCCTTTGATCTCCTGGGGCTCGGGTGGGTTGACCGGCACTTTCTTGAGAGCGTCGAACGCCGAATACTCTTCGCGTAGGACGAGGCCTGTGCCGGGGATGACGCCTATCCCGCGCCATTCGGCGTCGCATGGCTCGAAGACCTTCTCGATCTTGGCGACGGCCACGGGGTTCCCTGAAGGCGGTACTGCTCTCGTGTAGGCGATCTCCACTTCAGCCCGACCTTCGGCCACCTGCTTGGCCAGCATGTACACGCCTTGCAGGATGTCTATTGGCTCGAAGCCCGTGACGACCGACGGCACCGAGTATTCTTCGGCAAGGAACTCGTAGGGCTCGCTGCCGATGATCACCGAGACGTGTCCCGGCAGGATGAAGCCGCCGATCTGCACGTCGGGGTCGTTGACGAGCGCGCGCAACGCCTCCGGCACCGTCTTGTGCGCGGAGAAGACGGAGAAGTTCTCGAGTCCACGCCTTGCGGCCTCGTCGATGGCCGATGCGATGACCGGGACCGTGGTCTCGAATCCCACGCCGATGAACACGATCTGTTGGTCCGGGTTGTTCTCGGCGATCTCCAGTGCGTCCAGAGGTGAGTAGACGACCCGGATGTCGTGGCCGTCTGCCTTCTCCTTGGCGAGCGAGGAGTACGAGCCCGGCACCTTCATCATGTCACCGAACGTGGTGACTATCACCCCGGGTTGTTTCGCGAACTCGATCGAGGTGTCGATATCGGCGTTCGACGTCACGCACACGGGACAGCCCGGACCGGACAAGAGTGTGACGTCGTCGGGCATGACCTCCCTCAGACCGTTCTTGGCGATCGAGACGGTATGTGTGCCGCAGACCTCCATGAACTTGACCGGCCCGGTATCGAGCGCGGCAAGCGCTTCGATCAGATTCCGGGCGATCTGCGGGTCCCGGAATCCGCTCAGGTCCATCTATGCCCCCTCGGCAAGGCCGGCTTCGTCCTCGACGATACTCATCTGCTTGAGTATCTCGAGGGTCTCGTTCGCGTAATCCTCGTCCACGATCTGGATGGCGAAGCCCGCATGGACGAGCACCCAATCGCCTACTTTGGCATCTGGCACGATGTCAAGGCTCACATGGCGAGAGACACCCATGATGTCCACTTCCGCCATGTTGTTGTCCCCCAACGTCTGGACTTGGGCTGGAATGGCGAGACACATATCTCAATGACCTCCTTGTCGAGTTGCAGGTCATGCCTACATCCCGTACCGGTTCGACCAGGCAACCACCGCTTGGCCGAAGGAAACCGCACCGTCATTGACCGGCAGCTTCTGGTGGGTGAGAGGGTGGAATCCTGCGGATCCCAACTCTCTCACCGCCCCGCCGAGGACGATGCGGTTCATGAACACGC
Source organism: uncultured Eubacteriales bacterium (assembly GCA_964456355.1). GTDB lineage: Bacteria > Actinomycetota > Coriobacteriia > Anaerosomatales > CAYWAF01 > CAYWAF01. Next base: position 9,249 of record CAYWAF010000001.1, read on the forward strand.
CTCCTGCGAGAGCGACCTTCCGCGTGCCGGCGCTTGCGGCCGCCAAACGTGCAGATTCGACTATACAGCGGATGACGGCTCTATGGAAGCGCATGGCTATTACCCTGGGGGGTATATTCCCCGCCACGTCCTCGAGTACACCCTCCAACACGGGTGTGGGATCGAGGACGAACGGCTTGCTATCGGTTATGGAGAACTCGTAATAACCTTCGGCGGCATGGTCGCAAGCGGCTTCGAGCTCGATCGCCGCCTGGCCCTCGTAGAGGGCGTCGTCCCGCACTCCTGCCAGGGCCGCGACGGTGTCGAACAGGCGTCCCATGGAGGAGGTCATGGGGCAGTTGACGCCCCGCTCCACCATCTGTCGCAGGATTCGTTCTTCTCCGCCCGCGAGTCGACCGAGCAACGGCGCGGCACCGGGGTGGTCAAGTAGCGAGGAGTCTAAGCCGAGAAGCGTGCCCACTGCCATGCGAGCGGGTCGCTTCACCGCGGCAGCGCCTCCCGGCATCGGGACTTGTCGCAAGTGACCTACGCGCGAGAAGTCGGACCAGTCGGCGAGCAGTATCTCGCCACCCCATATCGTGCCGTCCGTGCCGTAACCGGTCCCGTCGAAGGCGACGCCTACGACGGTCTCGTCGATCCCGTGCTCCGCGGTCACTCCTGCTATGTGCGCGTGATGGTGTTGCACCCCTATGGACGGCAGGTCGAGGGTGTGCGCGTACTTGGTCGACAGGTACTCGGGGTGCAGGTCATAAGCGACCAGGCGCGGCTCTATCCTGAATAGTCGTTCGTACAGAGCGATAGTGTCCTCGTAGTGCTGCAGCGTCTCGGCGTTCTCCATGTCGCCTATGTGCTGGGAGATGAAGGCGTACTCCCCCTTCACCAACGTGAACGTGTTCTTCTGTTCGGGGCCGGCGGCCAGTATGTCTATATCCGAGGAGAAAGGAAGAGGGAGTGGATAGGGGGCATATCCTCTGGCCCTCCGCACCGGCTCCACCACCTCCGAGACCACCCTGAGCACCGAGTCGTCGTAGCGCGAGTAGATGCCGCGGTCGTGCAACAGGAACCCGTCGGCTATGCGCCCCAGGCGCTCGAGTGCTTCTGCGTTGTCGGTGGCTATGGGCTCCTCGCTCAGGTTCCCCGAGGTCATCACGAGCGGTCGGCCCATCTCCGCGAGCAGGAGATGATGCATGGGGGTATAGGGGAGCATCACGCCCATCTCCACCAGCCCTCCGGCCACGGACGGCGCTATCGGTGAGTCGACGTCCCCTCTGAGCCGGAGCAACACGATGGGTCGCACGGTGCCTGTGAGCAGATCCTCTTCCTCCGGTCCTATCTCACAGAACTCGCGGGCGGTCTCGATGTCGGGGACCATTATCGCGAGCGGCTTGCCCCACCGCATCTTGCGCTCCCGCAGGCGTAGCACCGCCTCTTCGTCGGTGGCGTCACATGCCAGATGGAAGCCGCCGAGGCCTTTGGTGGCCAGGATGCGACCGGCCTTCAGCATCTCGACCGCTGCAGCGATGATGGCGTCGCTGCGTTCACGCTCTGCCTCGCGCTCCCGATGCGGGCGCGGCACCTTCTCGACTTCCGGACGCCAGACCCAACCTTCTTCCATCCCCGTGGGCCAAGCCTCTCCCTCGACGAGGTTGAGATAGAGGCGCGGCCCGCACACGAAGCATGCGTCGGGTTGCGCATGGAAGCGCCTGTTCGTCGGGTCGGCGTACTCTGCGGCGCACTCCTCGCACATCGGGAAGTCGCGCATCGTCGTCATGGGGCGGTCGTAGGGGATGTCTTCGATGATAGTGAAGCGTGGCCCGCAGTTGGTGCAGTTGATGAAGGGGTAGTGGTAGCGCCTGTCGGAGGGGTCGAAGAGCTCGGCAGTGCATGCAGGGCACGTCGCTATGTCGGGAGAGATCAACGTCATGGCTCCCTCGACCGCCTCGGAGTGGCGGATCTCGAAGCCATCGAGGTCTTCCGGCTCGACGGCTTCAGCGGAGATGTCCTCTATGACGGCCATGGGTGGCGCTTTCTTGCGCACCGCTTCCGGGAAGGCGTCCACGGCCTCAGCAGGCCCCTGGATGAGGCAGAACACCCCTTCCGAGGAGTTGAGGACCCATCCGGACAGGCCCATGGAGAGTGCGAGGTTGTAGATGAACGGGCGGAAGCCCACGCCCTGGACCACGCCGGTGATATGTAGGGAGAGCGCCTTCATCACAGCGGACTCTCAGCCGTTCTTCTTGTTCGCGCGGCCGAACCCGTCTGCCACGAAGCGGTTGTTGATCAACACGAAGAGTTTGTATGCCTGGTCCAGCAGGAGCATCGCGTCGGCTGCCATATCCTTGTCGAGTCTCTCCTGAGGTCCGCGGAAGGGTGAGTCGTGGATGAAGGCGTTGCGCGCCTGCCGCATCTGTCGCCAGCGGTACGGGAAGTCCCGGAAGCCCATCTCCGCAGCAGCGTCCTCGAATGACTCGCCTGTCAGGTGAGGGAAGAGCCGTCCGATCCTGCCGCCTATCGCCCTCTGTCCGTCGAGCACGATCTCGCGCACCTTCACGTCGGCCCCTCGGGCTATCAGTATCCTGTCGATGATGTCTTCCAGGAGCGCTTCGAGGAACGTCTCGACCAGGATGACCACGATCTCCGACTCGCTCTCGTCGTGGTAGGCACGGATCCTGCCGTCCAGGCGCCGCAGGCGCTCAGCAGGGAACTCTCGCCGTTCGCCGCCTTCCGCCTTGCAGTAGGGGCAGGGCTTCTCTCCGGACCCGAACCTCGGGTCGGCGGACAGATAGCCGCACTCGGGACATTCATGATAATGAGGAGCGGCCTCTGCATGGCCTTTGTGCAGAGTGCCTTTGATCTGGCGTGTCTTCTTCACATCTCGATTGTACCAGTGCTTCGCTTGCTCGCCTCTCCGAAAGCGACAGAAGGCGGCAAGTCGAGGCCATGGTGCTCGAGCAGGCCCCTGTCGGTGAGGATCTCCTCGCGAGGTCCGTCGACGACCACGACGCCCTCATCGACTATCACTGCCCGTTCGCATAGGCGCCATGCGAGTTCCATGTCATGCGTCGCGACGAGCATCGTCGTCTCCTGAGAAGCGAGGAGGTACTCCATGTTGTGCTTTGCGCGCGGATCGAGGTTGGAGGTGGGCTCGTCCAGAACCAGGATGCCCGGCTCCATAGCCAGGATCGTCGCCAAAGCCACCCGTTTCTTCTGGCCGAACGAGAGATGTTGGCTGGACTTGCTCGTCAGCTCCGCAAGACCCACCGCGTGCAATGCCGAGTGGACCCTGGAATCCACTTCCTGCTGGCTGAGGCCCATGTTCAGAGGGCCGAACGCGACGTCATCGTAGACGGTGGTCATGAAGAGCTGGTCGTCGGGGTCCTGGAAGACCAGGCCGACCCGCTGACGTATCTCGGCCACGCTCTTCTCGGTCAGACGGGTCCCCTCGATGAACACCTCACCCTCGGCAGGCATGATCACGCCGTTCAGGTGGAGGATGAGCGTCGACTTGCCGGCACCGTTCGGGCCGAGCAAGGCGACACGCTCACCCGGAGTGACCGTGAGGTCGATGCCGTCCAGCGCGTGCGTGCCGTCCGGGTAGGTGTGCGACAGCCCGCGTACCTCTATGGCAGATGCATGTCCGTCCATGTCCTTCAGATGTCCTATGCCTTAGGGATCAATAGAGTGCCAGCGCCGCCACCACGAGAAGGGAGGTGAAGACCAGCAGCCAATCGGCAGGCCTGGCGGCGAGGACGTCGGCGGTCGGCAGGGTGCCGTCATAACCGCGCGACAACATGGCCGCATATATGCGCTCCCCACGCTCGTATGCGCGTATGAAGAGGTTGCCGGCCAGGTTACCGTAGAGCTTGATCAATCTCCAGCCCTTGAGTTCAGGAGCTCTGCTCGCCACAGCACGTTGCATGGAGACGAGTTGTGAGCCGAAGAGGTCGGAGAAGCGGTAAAGGAAAGTCAGCATCGTCAAGAACACGGTAGGCATCTTCAACGCGCGCAGCCCCTTGAAGAGGTCGGCCATCGGAGTGGTCGTCGAGACCAGCAAGACCGTGTACGCTGAGAGCCAGGACTTCCCTATGATCGATGCTATCAACCAACTGTACTCGGAGTATGCCTGAGCGATATCGGCCAGCGCCATCGAGTCTGCGCGGGCGAGAGGGGCGAAGAGTGCTATGCCACCGGCGAAAGGTATGACGATGGCGCTGCGCTTCAGCAGCCAGGTCAGAGGCACGCCAGAGATCAGCGTGACGGCCAGGAGCAACGCCACGAGCATGACGAACTCGACGATGCGCAGATGAGGTCCGGCCACCATCCCGATTATCAAGAGGATGGCGGAGACGATCTTGAACCGGGGGTCCAGGTCATGGATGGGGGAGATGAGATAGGAGTAGCGCTCGAATCGCAGGGTGTGTACGTGTGCGTGAGCACCTCGAGCATCGTGATGGTGAGGGTGCCGGTGAGCGCCAGTGTCTTCGTGGACATGCTCATGAAGGTGAAGACCCTCGCGGTCTTGCTGTCGGGGGCCTTCACCTTCAGAGTCGTGCGGCGTGTTGTCGGGCCTTCGTGTCACGCGTTGCCCGGGTGCTGCTCTCCGCGCTTGCGTATCGCGCCTATCACCGCATAAAGCAGCACGCCTGTCACGATAACTCCCACGATGCCTGCGAGTATCCCCGCCAGAGTCTCGTTGCTCATCCCCGGTATCACGTAATCCGGGATGGGGCTGTTGACGAGCGACATCTCCTGGAAGGCGTTGCCCACCCCCTGCTCGAAGTAGACGAACTCCAGGCCGTCAGGATAGCCCGAGGCCAGGAAGGAGATGCCGGCTGCGAACAGCGCGAGGGCTCCCATCCCGATGACGAGGCCTTTCACCGGCAGGTCGCGTTTCAGCGACTTCCCCGACAAGAGGTCCGGGCGCACCTGCAGGACGTACATGACGAGGCCTGCGGTGATGAGGCCTTCCCCGATGCCTATCAGGGCGTGCCAGAAGCCCATGGCACCTGCCACGACCCCGAGTTGAGCGTTGCCGGAGACCCATATCTCCACCGAGGCGACGAGAGAGGAGACCACGAGCGAGAGCCATGCTGCGACGAAGGCGCCGATGGTCTTGGCGACCTTCGAATCGCTCAAGCGGTTGACCAGTATCCAGACTCCCCAACCGACCAGCGGTGCGACGATGGCCATGTTGACCACGTTGGCTCCCAGGGCGAGGATGCCGCCGTCTGCGAAGATGACGGCCTGGACGATGAGCACGGTCGTGAGCACTATGGCTGCCGGGAACGGTCCGCCGAGCAGGATCGCTGCCATGGCTCCTCCGGTGAAGTGGCCGGAAGTGCCCGCGGCAACGGGGAAGTTGAGCATCTGCAGAGCGAAGACCAAGGCGGCTATCACGGCCATCAGGACGATCTTGCGCTGGTCGAACTGCTTGCGCACCCATGCGACCGCATAGCCCACATATCCGGCTGCAGTCACACCGGTCACGGCGACCGTGGTGTTCGACAGCATGCCATCAGGAATGTGCATGATACCTCCTCAGAGCATCTTGCCCGTCGTCGTCATGACGAGCTTCCCATGTTTGACACCCTTGGTGCCCAGGATGGCGTCGGCTATGGACTTGACGTCATCGGGAGCCCCTCTCACCACAAGGACCTCGAGGCAGTTGTGCGGGTCGAGGTGCACATGCATCGATGCGATGATCTGCTTGTAGTGAGCGTGCTGCAGCGAATCGAGCTTCTCGGAGAGGTCGGATGCATGGTGGTTGAAGACCATGGTCACGGTGCCGACGATCTCCTCATCGGCGCCCTCCCACTGCCCCTCCACGAGCGCGTCGCGGACCAGGTCACGTATGGCCTCGGAACGATTGACGCCAAGCCCGCGGTGCTTGACGAACTCATCGAACTCAGCCAGGAGTTCATCGTCCATCGCGACGCTGAATCTGGTGAGACGCCCCATTCTTCCTCCAAAAAGGAGCCGCTGACGATGCAGCAGGTGTTACGGACGTATAAAAACGTAACACACCCGCCACTCTTGTCAAGGGCGGGTGTGTCCAGGTCTATGGAAGGGTGTTCGAAGAGTGAGCCTAGACGCGCTCGACCGTCACATCGGCCACAGAGTCGGCCTCCATGCGTTCCTTGGCCGTCTCCAGCTCCGCGATGGCATCACTGAGGAGTGCGCTTGCCTTCTCCACAGCAGCCCCGGTCTCGGTCATCTCCGCATGGCCTGCAAGGTGGTGGATCTGTCCCAGCGACTGCTGAGACAGGGCGAGTGCGCTACTGACCTGATCTATCATCAGGCGCATCTGGTCTATGTTGACGCCGTTCTCACACATATGTGACCTCCACTTCTACCCGAGCCAGGGTGTGAGCTCGCTTGTCAGTTTCTTCTTCGGCATCGCACCGACGAGCTTCTTGACCACTTTCCCTTCAGCGAACACGAGGAGGGTCGGGATGGAGAGCACCTCGAACTTCTGGGCCGTGGTCGGGTTCTCGTCGACGTTGAGCTTGGCGACGACCACTTTATCACTATACTCCTCGGCCATCTCCGACAGGATCGGCTCCATCATGCGACAAGGACCGCACCACGGTGCCCAAAAGTCGAGAAGAACCGGCTTATCGCTTTTGAGGACCGCGCTTTCGAAGTCAGCATCGGTCACCTGGACGATATCGCTCATGCTCATGCTCCCTTCCCGTGCTCGTCAGATCGAGCAGACCTTCTCATCCACGTACTTCAGCGCCTCGAACGCTGCGGAGGCACCCTTTGCTGCCGCCGTGATCACCTGCTTGAGGTCGGAGTCGGTCACATCACCGGCTGCGAAGAGGCCCGGCCATGACGTCCGTCCGTCATGGTCTACCTTCACGTACCCTTTTTCGTCGAATTCGACCATGTCCTTCACAAGTTCGTTGACGGGATTTATGCCCACGAATATGAACACCCCGTCCACCGGAAGGAACTCATCCGGCTCATCGTTGGTCGCCGAGAGATCCACGCCGACCACTTTACCTTCTTCCCCTTTTATTTCCGAGACCACGCGACTCCACTTGACCTCTATCTTCGGGTTCTCGAAGCAACGTTCCTGTATGCATTTCGTGGCTCGGAGTTCGTCACGCCTGTGGATGATGAAGACTTTCTCGGCGAACTTGGTCAGGAACAACGCCTCCTCGACCGCGGCGTCCCCGCCGCCTACGACTGCGACGCGCTTGCCTTTGAACAGGGCGCCATCGCAGGTAGCGCACCAGGAGACCCCACGACCGGTGAACTCGTCCTCTCCCTGGACGCCGAGCCTTCTCGGCGTGGCGCCCGTGGCCAAGATGACCGCCTTGGCCAGATACTCCTCGCCCTCCGCTGTGATGAGGAAGTCCAGGTCGGCGGCTTCTATCTTCTCGACGGGCGTGAAAGACTTTATCTCAGCACCGAACTCCTGGGCATGGGCGAGCATCAGGTCACCCAGCTCCTGACCGGAACAGCCTTCCGGGAATCCCGGGTAGTTCTCGATATGGTCGGTGGTGACGATCTGCCCACCCGGCACGCCCTGCTCGAAGACCACGGTCTTCGCTCTGGCACGAGAAGCATACAGCGCTGCGGTGAGTCCTGCCGGACCTGCTCCTATGATCGCGATATCCACGTTCTCCATCTTCAGAAACCGTCCTCCTCAGGAAGCGG
>CAYWAF010000001.1:17013-18850 GCA_964456355.1 uncultured Eubacteriales bacterium
ATGATCGCGATATCCACGTTCTCCATCTTCAGAAACCGTCCTCCTCAGGAAGCGGCTCTCCGGCCGCTTCCGCTTCGGCGGTGACTTGCTTCAGCGCCTCGGCAGCGTTCTTGCCGATCAGTTGCGTGTGCTCGTCACCTTCCTGTGTAAGTTCTATCACTTTTTTGAACTGGCTGGCGGCGGCTGCATAATCCGCCCGCCCCTTCCAGTAGAAGATTCCCAGATTGTAGTTCGCCTGGAGGTGATCGGGGTCTGTTTCTATGACTTTGGTCGCTTCTTGTATCGCACGGTCCGTCTGTCCGGCGTAAAAATACGCCGATGCCAGGTCGGCTCTGACGTCTGGGTCGTCCGGCCTGACCTCCAGATAGCGTTCGTAGTGGCGTGCGGCGAGTCTGGCGTATTCGAGGTTGCCCGTCTGCAATCGAAGGTCGTAGTAGAGGTTTGCCAGGGCCAGCCGTGTGTCCAGGTCGGTCTCATCGTGTTCAAGGATCAACAGGTAGTCCAGGATGCGCTGCTCGTTGGGAGAGAGTTGCTCCTTGAACTCGGTCGGCACGCCGGAGACGACGCCGTTGGACGGTTGGTTGTAGAGCGTGATGAAGACTATGGCGGCGAAGACCGCGATGGCTATCGCCAGTATCGTGAGCGGGATGCGATAGCGCTGGAAGGGCCGGACGATGTAGCGCCTGGTGAAACTCCCCTCCATGCCCTCTCCGTGACGTTGGACCTCGAGCCCCAGCGACTGGGCCTTGAGGAGCATGTTCAGGTCGTTGGTCACGAGCGTCAGGTCCTCGCATCCCTCCGAGCGCAGCTGGAGCGCCACAGCCAGAATGCGGTCGTCTGCATTACGACTGGAAAGGCCTTCCGGGAGGTCCATGTCGTGGTCGAACGGGACCACTCTCAGTCGCCCGTCCTCCGGAAGATCCACTCCCTCCACCAGACTGCCTTGCTCGGAGAGCTCGAACAACTCCCGACTGACCTTGCGTCCCCTGAACCTCAGGTCCGGATCGACGCGGGAGGTCTTTATCTTGTCGAGTTCGCCCAGGACCGTCTCCGGGATGATTATCTCCGTGTCAGGGAAGGCGTGAAGAGAGCCGGGATCGGCCAGGAGGACGTTCGTGTCTAGTAATACTGTACGCATGGCCGTATAAGTCTACCCCAGGGATGGGATGTTGCGACGAAAGTGCTCACTCGCGCAAGGCGGATTGTTCCGACCGGAGCATGTAGTCGCCTGTCAGGCCGCCTCCTTGAACGCTCAGCAGCACCGGTCCGAGCACCCATGTGCCTTTCAGGGGGACTTCCGTGTAGACGTAGACGCGGCTGCCGTCCATGTCGAACGCGTACACGGTGATTCCGTTGGCTTCGGCCGCATCCACTGCCGCCAGGGCTATGTCGTTCCTGTCACCGCTCGTGCGAGCAGCAGCGCGAGCGGCCTGCCTGGTGGTTTCCGAGAGGTTGTAGTAGGTCACCACATAGCGGCCGACATCGTTGACGACAGCGATCCCTATCACCACGACAAGCACTATCAGGAGTATGCGTTTTATCATGCGCTCTCCTCGCCCGAGCGCTCGCCAGACCCACCCTCAATGGTATCAGCATCGGCACGTCGCACTCTCCGCCTTATGAAGAACAGTAGAACAGTGAGGAGTATCACTACTGCCCCCACTATCACGAGGCGGTCGAGATAGGAGGCCCGCACGGTCACCGAGGCCTCGTCCAAAAGAAGGTCGTCGGCGAAGACTCGCAGATGTACTCCTCCCGAGAGGGAGGACTGCAGGTCCACGGGGATGGTCAGATAGTTCTCTCCGGGGCTGAGTCGGACCACCTCGTCTCCGGAGCC
>CAYWAF010000001.1:18950-23758 GCA_964456355.1 uncultured Eubacteriales bacterium
GCGGGCATAGAGAGTTCGGCAGGCAGCACCGACTCGATCCAAGGACTCTCCGCAAGGGGCAGCACCGTCCTCTCGATGTCGGATACGGTGAGGTCGGTCCCTGTCGCGAAGTCCGCCAGCACCACCACGGGCGCCGTGGAGTCCTCGGACAGATACCTGTCGAACAGCACGTGAGCGAAGGTGGTCGTCTCTCCGGAACGCAGGGCGTCGGTGGCCTCTTCATCGATCACGACCGCGACGAGGTCTTGTCCCAGGTGCGCATAGGGGGCTCGTGTGTCATCCAGGCTCGTGTTCGCGACGAAGACCGTTCGCTTGCCGCGTGCGCGCATCACAGAGGCGAGCGGTTCGGCCATCACGCCTCCTGCGAGCATGGTCGAAGCGCCGGGTGTCGCCTCGAGAGCGGCTATGTATGCGGAGGTCCCGCGTTCGTATTGCGAGAGAAGGTCACCCGCCCTGTCCGTTCTCAGCATCCCCTCCGGATCGGGGTCCGCGAACGGGATGTCCATGAGCTCGGCTCTGCCTCCGTCGACGGCTGCTTTCAGGAGTCCCAGCGTGGAGGTGTGAGCCTGAGCCCGAGGGTCGTCCTCCTTCACAGAGAGGACGTCGTCCCCACCCACGATCTCATAGCCCTCGGATGCGGAGAGCCACTCTTCCAGCAGGACGGGAGGAATGGCCAAGCCGGTGCGCAACGACGTCTTCGCCAGGAGAAGGCCGGAGAAGGCCTCGGCGTCCTCTCTGGTGCGCGAGTCTCTGGCGGGGTCCACCACGAAGCGACCTTCCGGGTCGGTCAACGGTGCGCCTGCGATCCTCACTATGACGACCATGTTCATCGCATCGGCCTCAGGGTCGTACACGAGGATGTCGTCGGTCACGTTCCACTCGCGGACCTCTCCTTCTGCATCGGACCGGACCCGTATCTCCAAAGGATAGACCCCGGCCTTGTGCGCGATGCCCGCCAGTCCTCTAGCGTAAGGGATGGTCACCGTGCCGGTCGTCACGTCATGACGGATCTCGGTCTTCTGGTAGACGAGGCGACCGTCCGGCCTGCGCAGGCGGAGTCGTGACTCGAGGTAGGAGGTGGGCTTGTCTATCTGTATGCTGACGTTGAGCGAGAGTGTCCCGTCCAGTGCCACCGATACGTCCTGTTTGTCCACGGTGACGAAGGGGGTGCCGTCAGGGAGCGTCTCAGGGGAATGGACGAGTGGCGCCGCTGTCGCACATGGGGCTATCGTGGCGACGATTGCCACTGCGAGCGCGCACCACAGGATCGGTTTCATGATAGGGTGTCGGGTCACTTCCTGCCTTTTCGCTTCGTCGGTCCCAACGTTCGCGTAAAGCGGGTGTGTATGGTTCTTGGGAATCGGGCAGAATGATTATCGCATGATGGACCTTAGGAGGAATCCTACAGATGTCTACAGTGGATGATGACAACGCCCTGCCGGAGATACTGCCACTCATACCGCTGAGGGACCTCATCCTGTTCCCTAACCTCGTCGTGCCGTTGTTCGTCGGTCGCGAGCGTTCGATCAACGCCCTGGAGCAGGCAATGCGTGAGCACCATCTCGTCGCCTTGGTCACTCAGCGCGAGGCAGAGACGCAGGACCCCGGCCCGGAGGACGTGTACGGGATCGGCTGCGTCGCCACGATCATGCAGGAACTCAAGTTGCCGGATGGCACCGCCAAGGCGCTGGTCGAAGGCAAGCAGCGCTTCAAGGTGGTGGAATGGCTACAGAAAGACCCCTTCTTCCTCGTGCGCGTCGAGTACATAAAGGAAGAGGGCCATGCTGACGTAGAGGTCGAGGCTTTGATGCGTGCGCTGATCGCGGACTTCGAGAAAGCCTCCGACCTCGGCAAGCCCATACCGCAAGAGGTGTTGTTGGCCGCTTCGAACATATCGGAGCCGGGTCGCCTTGCTGACTTCATCACCTTCCACCTCAACCTCAAGATCGACGAGAAGCAGGAGATATTGGAGGCACTGCAGCCGCGTGAGCGTCTGGAGAAGACCGCCATGTTCCTGCGCCGGGAGCTTGAGATACTCGAGATCGGCTCGAAGATCCAGGACCGCGTGAAAGAGTCCATGACCAAGACCCAGCGCGAGTACTTCCTGCGAGAGCAGCTCAAGGCCATCCAACAGGAGCTCGGTCAATACGACGAGGTGGCTGCAGAGATAGACGAGTACAAGGAGAAGATCGCCCAGGCGGGGATGCCGGAGGACGTGGAGGAGAAAGCGCTCAAGGAGCTCGGGCGCCTGAAGAAGATGCCCGCCGCATCGGCGGAGACCTCGGTCATCAGGACGTATCTCGACTGGCTGATCGGTCTGCCTTGGAACAAGGAGTCGGAGGAGCGGCTCGATCTGGAGGAGGCGCTCAGGACACTCGACGAGGACCACTACGGGCTCGAGAAGGTAAAGGAGCGCATCCTGGAGTATCTGGCCGTCCACAAACTGACGGACCGGATGCGCGGACCCATCCTCTGCTTCGTCGGCCCTCCCGGGGTGGGCAAGACATCGATAGGCCGCTCCATCGCCCGTGCACTCGGGCGCGAGTTCATAAGGATGTCTTTGGGCGGTGTGCATGACGAGGCCGAGATACGCGGGCACAGGCGTACCTATGTGGGCGCGCTGCCCGGCCGCATCATCCAGTCTATAAGCCAAGTCGGCACGAAGAACCCCGTCTTCATGATGGACGAGGTCGACAAGGTGGGTGCGGACTTCCGAGGAGACCCGACGTCGGCCCTTCTCGAGGTGCTGGACCCCGAACAGAACTACTCGTTCCAGGACCACTATCTCGAGGTGCCCTTCGACCTGTCCAACGTGATCTTCATAACCACCGCCAACGTGCTCGACCCCATCCCTCCCGCCTTGCGCGACCGCATGGAAGTCATCCACTTCCCCGGTTACACCGAGGACGAGAAGCTGCACATAGCTCAGCAGTACCTCGTGCCCAAGCAGTTGGAAGAGCACGGTCTCACTCCTGCGAAGCTCGAGTTCAGCGAGGACGCGCTCAGGGAGATCATCCGTCGCTACACGCGAGAGGCGGGCGTGCGCAACCTGGAGCGCACCATAGCCGCCGTCTGTCGCCAGGTCGCACGCAAGGTGGTCGAAGGGCGTCGTAGCAAGACCAAGCTGACGCTGCGGACGCTCCAGAAGTACCTCGGCCCCCCCAAGTTCTCTTACGGGCTTGCGGAGAAGCACGACGAGGTCGGCGTCGCGACCGGGCTGGTTTGGACCGAAGTGGGTGGCGACGTGATCTTCATCGAGGCCACGAAGATGCCCGGTGAAGGCAAGCTTCTTCTGACCGGTCAGTTGGGCGATGTGATGCGGGAGTCCGCCCAGGCGGCGGTCAGCTACATACGGACGCGCGCGAAAGACCTCGGGATAGACGAGGACTTCAACGAGAAGTTCGACATGCATATCCACGTGCCGGCGGCAGCCATCCCCAAAGACGGTCCTTCGGCGGGCATCACCATGGCCGTCGCGCTCGCTTCCTGCCTGACGGAGTGTCCCGTCCGTCGCGACATCGCGATGACCGGCGAGATCACGTTACGCGGCCGCGTCCTGCCCATCGGCGGCATCAAGGAGAAGCTCCTTGCCGCACATCGGGCAGGCATATCGATGGTGTTGATACCAAAGGAGAACACGCGGGATCTCGAACTGCTCCCGGAACACGTGCGGGAAGAACTCGAGATAATCCCAGTGGACAACATGGACGAGGTCTTGTCGCGCGCACTCGTGAAGGGCTGCAGGGCTCCGGCTGGTCGGCGGCGCAAGAAAGGCTCTTCACGCAAGAAGGCGCCACGGCGCGCCTAGAGCATCCGCGGACGTCAAGGAGCATCTCCTCCGTCCGTGGTCGTGCCTTCGGGTAAAAAACGCCGAAACAGCCACGATAAGTACCTCTGAAGTGCTTGAATCCTACTCAGCTCCTACCATCGGAGGATATGTTTCGTTCCTCGTTGCACCCAGAAGAGGGGTATAAGTGAGGAGGCGGTACGGAAGGTACCGTTTTGACAGCCCTGAACAGGTATTTCAGAGCTGGCCCTGAATGCGGGAGACGTTGACGCGCTGGTCGTAGAAGAATCGGTCACCTGATGGTCACCAGCGTCGAGTCCAATGGTGAGACCGGCCCGTGGTATGCGGGTCGGTCTTTGTCGTATCCAGGGCCGTTTTACCGGATCGGTAGAAGGGGTGTAGAGGTCATGACACGAAGCATCCATCGCAGGGATGTAGGTGCCCGAGTCCTCACTTCGTTCGTGCTGTTGCTGATGTTGGTCTCATTCGTGGGAGTCGGTTTCGCTGCTCCCACGGCCAGTCAGAGCAGTGATACGACGAGTGCAGTAGAAGCGCCCGCATCACCGTCGGCGCCTGACGCTGAAGCAGCGCCTCCGGCTGCAGAGAATCCGGCGGACGAACCTTCCGCAGACGAACCCGAAGAAAACGTACCTGAAGCAGACGTACCGGCGGGTGATGTGCTCGACACTCCTGCCGACGACGGTGACGAGGGCGGAGAAGGCCTGCCTGCCGAAGCGTTCCCTGCAAAAGACTCTTCTACCGAAGGCTCATCCACTGGCAAGGCTGCGGTAGATGCCTCTATGGAGCTGCAAGCTCCCGTCGCTTTGGCACCGAGCATCGATTGCGAATGCGATACGAGCTATACGAAGACCGGGCAGGGGAAACTGCCCACATGGGTCTCGGGCAACCCGCAGGGGTGTCCCGACCATGAGTGGTCGAAGATAGACAGCACCCCCACCAACGGCACGTACACCACCTTCGATGATCAGAGTTCGGCACTTCCTTCCGGTGCCAGCATAAG
>CAYWAF010000001.1:23858-30997 GCA_964456355.1 uncultured Eubacteriales bacterium
ATGAACGCCGACGGCAAGAAGAACTGCTGTGACCATGGGCTGCAGGGATGGAAGATAGTCCTCGAGTACAAGGTCGGGGACGCATGGTACAAGGTCGGGGAGCGTACCACCAACGCCAGCGGCTACTACAAGTTCTATAGCGTGTTCCCCGGTGAATACCGCGTGTCCGAGGTGCTGCAGAACGGCTGGTCGCAGTCATCTCCTGCGGACGGCTATCACTACTGCACCATAAAGCCGATCGACAAGGCCGGCACGCTCAGCACCGACTGCGTAGGCAGCAAGTGCAAGAACAAGGACTTCCTGAACTGGCGGCCAGCATCCATCGAGGGCCACAAGTTCAACGATCTCAATGCCAATGGCGAACGAGACGGCGACGAGCCCGGTCTCGAGAACTGGTACATATATGTCGACTACAACGGCAACGGCTCTCCTGACACCGATGAGCCCTACGACATCACGGACGAGAACGGCTACTACGAGATCGATGGCATCAAGCCCGGCACCTATGCGGTCCGCGAGGACATGGTGAGCGGCTGGTTCCAGTCACGTGGTGCCTCTTATGTGGTGAACTTCGTCTCCGGTGCACACTATGGCGCTGAAGGCGAGTACGACTTCGGCAACTGGACGAACGCCAGCAAGGCAGGTCACAAGTTCAACGACCTCAACGCTGACGGCGAGTGGGACGAAGGCGAGCCCGGTCTCGAGGGCTGGACGATCTTCGTCGATATCGACGGCGACGGTGTCTTCGATGAAGGCGAGCCTAGTGCCGTCACCGACGAGTACGGTGCGTACAGGATAGAGAACATACCTCTCGGCACCTACAAGGTCTACGAGGTCATGCAGGAAGGCTGGACGCAGACCTATCCGTCCGAGGGTTACTACGAGGTCACCTTCACCTCTGGTCTTGAAGACACGGGCAACGACTTCGGCAACTGGGGTCCCGCGAAGATCGTCGGCATGAAGTTCGAGGACAAGGATGCTGACGGCGTCAACGATGACGAGCCCGGTCTCGAAGGCTGGACCATCTATGTGGACTATGACGGTGACGGCGAACTCGATACCGACGAACCGAGTGATGTCACCGACGAGCACGGTGCTTACGAGATAGGCGGAGTCAAGCCGGGCACCTGGTGGGTGCGTGAGGTCGACCAGAACGGATGGACCCAGTCTCGCGGCGACTTCCAGGTGACGTTCGCCTCCGACGGCGTCTACGGTGAGGAAGGCGAGTACGACTTCGGCAACTGGACCACCACACAGCTGCACGGCATGAAGTTCCACGACAAGAACGGCAACGGCGCCAAGGACTCCGGTGAAGCGGGTCTTGAGGGCTGGACGATCAAGATAACGGGCGAGACGCCCTCCGGCACGATCACCCGCCAGACCACGACGGGCCAGGACGGCTCTTACGAGTTCACTGACCTGCCGCCTGGCGAATACACGATAAGCGAGGTCATACCGCCGGGTTCTGACTGGGTGCAGTCGTATCCCGCAGGTAGCACCTACGACGTCACGCTGTACTCCAGCGAAGAGCCGGAGGAGAGCTTCGACTTCGGCAACTGGTCGTGGATAGACCCCCACGGGCACAAGTTCCATGATTTGAACGCCAACGGCGCATGGGACAACGACGAGCCCGGTCTGGGTGGTTGGGAGATACATCTCGACGGGACCGCCGGTTCCGGTGAGGAGATCCATCTCAGCACCACCACGGCAGAGGACGGCAGCTGGTCATTCCCACACGTGCCTCCGGGGAGTTACACCATATCCGAGGTGGGTCAGGACGGTTGGTTCCAGACGTTCCCCGCTCCTCCAGGCACCTATGCGGTCACATACGAGTCCGGCGACGTCCCGACGGACGAATATGACTTCGGGAACTACACCACCGGCAAGAAGTACGGGACCAAGTTCGAAGACCTGAACGCCGATGGTGTGTGGGACAACGGCGAACCCGGTCTTGTGAACTGGATAATCTATGTCGACTACGACAACGACGGGACCCTCGACGAGAACGAGCCGTTCGCTCTGACCGCGCAGGACGGTTCATACGAACTGACGGGTGTCGAGCCCGGCACCTGGTGGGTCCGTGAGGTCATGAAGACCGACCTCGACTGGCGACAGTCGCTTCCTGGTGCGCCGGACTTCGCATACCAGGAGACGTTCACCTCCGGCGTGACGTTCGAGAACAACGACTTCGGCAACTGGGTGCCTGCATCCATCGAGGGCATGAAGTTCGAGGATCTGAATGCTGACGGCGTCAACGACGACGAGCCCGGTCTCGAGGGTTGGCGCATATATGTGGATTACAACGAAGACGGTGCGTACACACCCGGTGAGCCTACGGCTCTCACCGACACCGACGGTCATTACGAGATAACGGACGTCAAGCCCGGCACATGGTGGGTGCGCGAGGTCCTGGAGTCTGGCTGGACGCAGACCCGCGGGGACTTCGAGGTCGAGTTCGTCTCCAAGGGTCATTACGGTGCCGAAGGCGAGTACGACTTCGGTAACTGGTACGAGAGCGACAAGCGAGGCACCAAGTTCGAGGACCTCAACGCTGACGGCGTCCGCGATCCGGGCGAACCCGGTCTCAGCGGTTGGACGATCTTCGTCGACTACAACGACAACGGCACTCTCGACGACAACGAGCCGAGGGCTGTCACGGCGCTTGACGGCTCCTACCAGATCACCGGCATCCAACCGGGTACCTACATGGTCTACGAGGTCATGAAGACCGATGTCGACTGGACACAGTCGCTTCCTGGTGCGCCGGACTTCGGGTACGAGGAGACGTTCACGTCACGCAGTTCGATGGTGGACAACGACTTCGGCAACTGGGCACCTGCCTCCATCGATGGCATCAAGTTCGAAGACCTCGATGCCGATGGCGAGAAAGATCCGAACGAGCCCGGTCTCGAGGGGTGGACGATCTTCGTCGATTACGACAATGACGGAGTCAAGGATGCCGACGAACCTTCTGACACCACGGGTCCCGAGGGCGAGTGGCAGATCGAGGGAGTCGTGCCGGGCACCTACTGGGTACGCGAAGTGCTCGACAAGGACGGCTGGTATCAGTCACGCGGTGACTTCCAGGTCACCTTCGAGTCCCGTGGCTCTTATGGCGAAGAGGGCGAGTACGAGTTCGGCAACTACAGGCTCATCGACCTCGACGGTCACAAGTTCCACGACCTGGACGCTGATGGCACGTGGGACAACGGCGAGCCCGGCTTGGAGGATTGGGAGATCCATCTGGACGGGACCACCGGTGCCGGTGACGAGGTGCATCTGACGACCTATACCGATGAGGACGGGTATTACAGCTTCGAGGGTCTGACCCCGGGCGACTACACGATCTCCGAGTTCGTTCCGGCTGGCTGGACGCAGTCCTATCCTGCTGGCGACGGCACATGGGTCGTAGAAGCGCACTCCGGCTTCGAGCAGGAAGGCGGCTACGACTTCGGCAATTGGACCACCGCTGCCAAGTACGGCATGAAGTTCTTCGATGTCGACGGTGACGGAGCGCCACGTGAGAGTGGCGAGGAAGGTCTGGAAGGCTGGACCATCTACGTCGACTACAACGACAACGGGGTCCTGGACGACAACGAGCCGAGTGCTGTTACCGGCGAGGACGGCACTTATGAGCTGACGGAAATCTTGCCCGGTACCTGGAAGGTCCGCGAGGTCGAGGATGATTCTGCGTGGAAGATGACCTTCCCGGCTCCTGGCTTCTATGAAGAGACCTTCACCTCCGACGAGGAGAAGGGCGGCAACGACTTCGGCAACACCACCAAGGTCGTCAAGACCTTCGAGCTGACGTTCACCTCCTCCGCTCCTGAGGGAGCAGAGTTCTTCGTCCGCTACACGGTGGATGGCGAAGCTGCGCAGACGCCGCTCCTGCCCACCGACGAGGAGAACGTCTATGCAGCAGATGTGGAGGTCTTCCCCCAGACCGTGATAGGCGATGTCGAGTGGTATGCCTCATGGAACGGTGAGGAGATCAAGCTCGGTGATGGCGTGCCCGAAGAGACGATAGTCGAGGACACCCTCAACGAGTTCGAATACGACGCTTCGGTATACGGCAGCAAGTGGAACGATACCGACTACGAGACAGGCGAGCCCGGTGACGGCATCTGGGACAAGGCCACAGAAGACGGCCTTGCCGACTGGACGATCCAGCTCTACAGGCAGGATGGCGAAGGCCAGTGGGTCCTCTATGCCACCACCAAGACGGGCGCTGACGGCGCATACAGCTTCATGGGTGTGCTGCCGGGCAAGTACTACCTGGCCGAGGTCATCCCCGAGCAGGACGGTGTAGCGCTGTGGACGCAGTCTGCCGGTCCTCAAGGCGAAGGCGACTTGGCCATAGAGGTCGAGAACGGCTCGATGGCAGGGCCTATCGACTTCGGTAACTACGAACCGTTCATGCCCTTCACGCTCGACATGGGGCTGCAGAAGACGGTGGACAAGCCACAGGCGAAGCCTGGCGACACGCTCACCTACACGCTCACCTACACGATGGTGGAGGGCGCTCAGGGTCCGGACGACACGTGGACCATCGTCGACGATTTCGACGAGTCACACCTGACCGTGGTCGATGCCGCTGGCGGTACGGTAGCCGATGGCAAGATAACGTGGACCTTCAACGGACCGTTGGCCACGGGCGAGTCCGGGACCATCACCTACAAGATGAAGGTCATCGACGACATGCCTTCCGGCACGACGAACGTCGACAACGCGGCAGTGGTGAGCACGGACGGGGACACCAATCCCGACAACAACCGCGACACAGCGCGAGTGGTCGTGTCCCCTGAGCCGTACATGCCGTACACGGAGAAGGGCGAGCCCTTCCTGCCCTTCACGGGCGGGGATGCCATCCGCTTGCTGATCGTGGCCGGCATCTTCCTTGCCGCCGGATTCGCGCTTCGTAGGCTTGCCAGGCATGGAGCCATATAGGAGGGCCTGATCAGGAGGCTCATGAGTCACCAGAAGCGGCCCCGGATATCCGGGGCCGCTTCTCTCAGATGGAGATACCGGGCTCACGACCAGTGCGGCTGCTGCAGGTCAGGTCGAGAGAGGGGTACGTTTCCTAGTTGGGAGGGATGTTCTCGCCCCAGTCGATGCGCCCGTTGTCTCTCCAGTCTATGATGTGCCAGATTTCGTGGTTGAGGATCCGCTCCAGGCTGGCGGTGTGGTTCGGGTTGATTACTATGCGACCCGACTGGTAGTACGCGACCGCCTGATAGCCGTTCGGAGTCGACCCGATGCTCACGGTCGTGCCTGCGAGGATCGGGTGCTCGGCTATGTGACGGGCGAGGATCGCCTTGGCCTGCGCGAGTTCGTCACCGGCGGAGCCGGAGCGTGCCACCGAGCCGTTGTCGGCGGCGGCAGGCTTCGGAGCTGGTTGCGGGGTCGGAGCCGCCGCTTTGGTGTTCGCTGTGGCGAGCTGGGTGGGAGTCTCGGCCCCGTCGGTGTTCACCTGGACCACTGCTGCCGAGGAGGACCCCGTAGCAGCAGAGTCGCTCTCGACGGCCACTGCCTCTGTCGTCACCGGCGCGATCACCAGCGCCTTCTCGATCTTGACGACCTCGACAGGCTTCGGTTCGAGTCGGGAGGAGAATTTGTCTGTGGTCGGAGCCACGGAGGCTTCGCCGATCACGGCTGCCGTGGCCGGTGCAGCACCAGCCAGGACCAGCACCATGGTGAGGAGGACT
This sequence comes from uncultured Eubacteriales bacterium, assembly GCA_964456355.1. Lineage (GTDB taxonomy): Bacteria > Actinomycetota > Coriobacteriia > Anaerosomatales > CAYWAF01 > CAYWAF01. The sequence goes on from CAYWAF010000001.1 coordinate 29,564, forward strand.
GCGGCTCTCAGAGCCACTGCGGCGGTTGTCGTCTTCATCGTCAAGCACCCCTTGTTCGAGCCCTTGTGCACATCGACCCGGCTCCCATCCCCTTGCCTGATAGGAACCGGGCCATATGGCCGTCGGTCTCGAACCCGGCAGTCCGGCTGTCGTGGGAAGTCTGGCTTCCGTTAGACCCGTGACTTTGCGACACTCGCCTTTCGACGAGTTGTGCCTTTGGCGGGGAGCTGATGCGATGTGCGATTCTCAACCTGCTATGAGGGTTATCGGCACGCGCGCGTACAATCCTTATAGGGAATGTGTAATTTTTGTCACAGTTTTTTGGGGATGTGCGTCACAATCGGGTATGCGGGCGGGAGATTCCAGGCTCTCTGCTCGACGGCCTATCTCGAAGGCCCTACGTGCTTCAAGGAGGCGTTTTCGACCGGGATGACGGGTACCAGGTCAAGAGTGGCCGCCAGAGCGCTTGGCAACGTGCTGCTCGGCATAGCCATAGGACTGCTGGCTTACTACGGGATCACCGATCTGGTCGCAGCATTGGACCAGCGACAACTGCAGGAGGATCTCGCAAGATACGGCCTTGACGGCGTCCTCCCCCCGGACAGGCTCTCAGAACCCGAGCCCTACCTTTTCGAGGGGTGGGAGGAAGAAGACCTGGCGTTCTGGGAGTCGCTGGAGGACGGTCAGGTGTTCGGCAGGTTGATCGTGCCCAAGATGGACCTGGACGTGGCCATCATCAAGGGCCACAGCCGGGCAAACCTCAAACGTGGACCTGCGTGGGTCTCGTACACGGACTATCCCGGTCCCACGGGTAATGTGGGCATATCGGGCCACCGGACCACTTACGGTGCTCCTTTTTTCCGGCTCGATACCCTCGAGCCGGGTGACGAGGTCGACGTACTCTCCCCGTTCAGGCAGTATCGGTACGAGGTTGTGGAGGTCTTCCGGGTGACTCCGGACAGGACGGACGTCATGGACACGACCCCGATGCCCCATCTGACCATGACTGCATGCGATCCGCCCTACAGCGCCCGCTATCGTCTGGTGGTACGGTCGAAGTTGGTGGGCGTGGGTCTTCTCGATGACGGGAAAAGAGAGTGACGGTGCATAGATGAGAGTCCTCGTGACAGGTGGAGCAGGATTCATCGGAGCCAACCTGGTCTCCGAGTTGGCCTCCTCAGGCCAGCACGAGGTCTGCCTCATAGACGACCTCTCGACAGGTTCGGCCGACAACGTGCATCCCGAAGCCTGGTTCTACAAGATGGACATCCTCGATGCGGAGCTGGAGGCGATCGTCGAGGAGTTCGCGCCGGAGGTGGTCGTCCACCTTGCAGCCCAATCCAGCGTCGCGGCGTCAGTCCGCAATCCCGAGCGGGATTGGGCCGTCAACGTCGAGGGGACGCGCAAGGTAGCCGAAGCTGCGGCTGCAGCAGG
>CAYWAF010000001.1:31097-32857 GCA_964456355.1 uncultured Eubacteriales bacterium
GCGGTCTTCAGCTCCATCCTCGCCAAGGGCGTGGCGCCGACCATCTTCGGGACGGGACAACAGACGAGGGACTTCATCTACGTCGGCGACGTGGTCTCCGCCATCCTCACGGCTGCTTTCTCGGACGTCCGGCTTCGTGACGCACAGCCCGGCGGTCCTGCATACAACATCTCCACCGGCAAGGAGACGAGCGTGGAGACCCTCATCACCCTCCTTGGGCCTTTGGCGGGCTTTCTCGGGACCGTGCAGTATGCTCCTGCACGCGAAGGAGACATCGAGCGCAGCGCTCTCGATCCTGCGAAAGCCAGAAGCGTCTTCGCTTGGGATGCCCGCATGTCACTGGAGCGTGGACTGCGACTCACATACGATTGGTTCGCTGCTAAGGAGTGACCACAGTGGCCGAGGCGTCAGGACGTCCGTCTCGGACGGCGAGGGGCATCGTGGATGCCAAGACGGCCGCGGAGATCGCAGCGGCCGATGCGATGGTGTCGGGTGTCGGCTTCATCGCTTCGTCGGGCACGCCTTTCGCCGGGACCATGCTCGTGAAAGGCGAACGGGGGCCTGCAGAAGAGGACGGTCGGCCTGTCCTGAGCGGACCTGACGGGGATGCCGTCCGCAAGGCGCTCGCTGCTCTGGGAGAGGACCCCGACGACATCTATGCGATAGCCTCAAGGCCTGTCGTGGATGTCGATGCCGCTGTCGCATCGCAGAGGACGAGACTCCTGGTCGAAGCAGTGGACCCGGATGTCGTGATAGCGCTGGACGGCGTCGCGGCCGAGGACTGCATCGAGGCCTTCGGGCTTCCCGGGGTAGAGTTCGGCAAGCCTGTGCGTGTGATGGGCCGGCGCATGCTCGCCGTCGACGGCCTGGAGGCCTCTCTCACGGACTCGACGCGCAAGCGACGTGTATGGGCTCAGTTGCGCGCCCTTGAGCGCTGAGTGAGGCTCTGAGGGCGTCCTTCCTCCATCTTCTGCCTCTCAGCCTTTCTCCTGATGCTTTCCCCCTTCTCACCTGGGAATCCTTCATGCATTAATCCATGTTTCAATCGCCAAAGCATGGGTACATATAACAAGCGGACATAACAAAGTTGACATGCTAACACTTAGGTTTTATTATAGCGCATGTTCTGGATGAGTCAGGCTATGAGCCGATAGTCAGCGGAAGCTGTCATTGTGATGGAAGAGGTGGATGAAGATGGGCAAGGTGCTGGGGATCGACCTCGGTACGACCAACTCGGCGGTGGCTGTCCTGGAGGGCGGCGAGCCGACGATCATCATCAACGCGGAGGGTGACCGCACGACGCCCAGCGTCGTGGCCTTCCGCAAAGAAGGCGAACGGGTCGTCGGGAAGGCCGCGAAGAACCAGGCGATCACGAATCCTGAGAACACGGTCACATCGATCAAGCGCTTCATCGGGCGCAGGTTCGAGGAGACCGAGTCCGAGCGTGCGACCATCGCGTACAAGGTCGTGAAGGGCAAGGACGGCCGGGCTGTCGTCGAGATCGAGGGCAAGCAGTACACGCCTGAGGAGATCTCGGCAATGATCCTGCAGAAACTGAAGGCCGACGCGGAGGCCTATCTCGGCGAGACTGTCACGGAAGCGGTCATAACCGTTCCCGCCTACTTCAACGACATGCAGCGCCAGGCCACCAAGGATGCCGGCAAGATCGCCGGCCTCGACGTGAAGCGCATCATCAACGAGCCGACCGCTGCAGCGCTGGCGTATGGCATGGACAAGGGTCATGAGGACCAGACCATCCT
>CAYWAF010000001.1:32957-50164 GCA_964456355.1 uncultured Eubacteriales bacterium
GCGGCCATCCAGGGCGGCGTGCTCGCAGGCGATGTCAAAGACATACTGCTCCTCGACGTGACGCCGCTCTCGCTCGGTGTCGAGACGCTCGGTGGTGTCATGACCAAGATGATCGAGCGCAACACGACCATCCCTACGCGCAAGACGGAGACGTATACGACCGCGGCTGACAACCAGACGTCGGTCGAGATCCACGTGCTGCAGGGCGAGCGTGAGATGGCAAAGGACAACAAGACGCTCGGGAAGTTCCACCTGATGAACATCCCGCCGGCGCCAAGAGGCGTGCCGCAGATCGAGGTCACCTTCGACATCGACGCCAACGGCATCGTGAACGTGTCTGCGAAAGACCTCGGCACAGGACAGGAGCAGAAGATCACCATCACAGGCACGACCGCCCTGTCCGACCAGGAGATCGACCGCATGGTCCACGACGCCGAGGCGCATGCCGAGGAGGACCGCAAGGCCAAAGAGGCCGTCGAGGTCCGCAACATGGCCGACACCCTCGTCTACCAGACGGAGAAGACCCTCTCCGATCTTGGAGACAAAGTACCTTCGGACACCAAGTCCGATGTCGAAGCCGCCATCTCCGAGGCGAAGGAGGCTCTGGAGGGCGAGGACGTCGACGTCATCCGCTCTGCGACGGAGCGACTCCAGCAAGTGAGTCACAAACTGGCGGAGATCATGTATGCCGATGCACAGGCTTCTTCGGAGGCTGGTGCGGAGGGCGGTGCCGAGGCCCCGCCTTCGTCTGAGGACGAGGAAGAGGTCGTGGAGGCCGACTACGAGGTCGTGGACGGAGAAGAGTAGAGATGGCTCACGAACGCGACGACAAGGTCTCCACCGAGACCGAAGAGGTCGAAGAGCGCTCGGATGAAGAGAAGGTCGATCCCGAGCTTGCAGAAGACCTGGGCGCCGAACTCGAATATCGAGGAGACAGACTCGAGTCCGCGCTGGAAGAGGCGCGGCTCGAAGCCCAGGCCAATCTGGAGATGGCTCAACGGGTCAAGGCCGAGTTCGAGAACTACCGTAAACGCATGGCTCGTGAGCAGGCGGATGCGGTGAAGCGGGCCGGGGAGCGGATAGTGCTCGCTCTGCTGCCCGTGATCGACAACCTCGAGCGAGCCATCGACCATGCGACGGCTGCGGGTGCTCCGGAAGAGCTCCTCTCAGGTGTGGAGATGGTGCACGGGCAGTTGTTGGACGTGCTCGAGAAGGAGGGAGTCAAGCAGATAGACCCCTTCGGCGAGCAGTTCGACGCCATGAAGCACCAGGCGGTGGGTCAGAAGGAAGACCCTGATGTGCCCGAAGGCACCATCGTCGAGGTCTACCAGAAGGGGTACGAGATGCACGGCCGGGTCATACGGTCGGCGATGGTGGTCGTCGCCACTGGAGGACCGGCTCCCGAAGAGGAGTAGGTCACTATGGCCGCTCGAAAGGACTACTACGAGATACTCGGTGTCAAGAAAGATGCGAGCACCGATGACATAAAGAAGGCCTTCCGTAGGCTCGCCAGGAAGCACCATCCGGACGCAGGCGGGTCCGAGGAGCGCTTCAAGGACATAAACGAAGCATACGAGGTCTTGTCGGACCCCGAGAAGCGCAAGCAGTACGACCAGTTCGGCCAGTACTTCTCCGGTGGTGTTCCCCCTGGGGGAGGACCTACGGGCTGGCCGCAGGGTGGGGCCACCTACACCAATGTGGACATCGGGGACCTGGGCGACCTGTTCGGGGACATCTTCGGCGGGGCCGGAGATTTCGGTCGGAGCGGCAAGTCTTCTGCACGCCGAGGCCGTGACCTCACCTACGAGGTGACCCTCTCGTTCGACGAGGCGCTCAAAGGGGTCTCCAAGAAGATCGAGGTCCAGCGTGCCGAGAAGTGCCCTACCTGCAAGGGTACCGGCGCCAAGCCGGGGACGTCTCCGACCACTTGTCCCAAGTGTGGAGGGACCGGCCATATCTCCCAGGGCCAGGGGATGTTCGCTTTCTCGCGGACGTGTCCGAGGTGTGGTGGGACCGGCAAGGTGATCGAGCATCCGTGTACCACCTGCAAGGGTACCGGGGTGGTCACCAGACTCAAGCCGGTCACGGTGAACATCCCGCCGGGTGCTACCGATGGCGGCAAACTGCGCTTCAAAGGTAAAGGTGAGCCCGGTCAGAACGGGGGACCGCCGGGTGACCTGTATGTGGTCACGCACATAAGGCGGCATCCTTACTTCGAGAGAAAAGGCGCAGACGTCTACCTGGATCTTCCGGTGACGTTCGCAGAGGCCGCGCTCGGAGCCGAGATAACGATTCCGACTCCCAGCGGGGAGAAGGTGAAGTTGAAGATAAAGCCCGGCACTCAGGACGGGAAGGTCTTCCGTCTGCGGGGCAAAGGTGCCCCCAAGTTGAAGGGCAAAGGGAAGGGTGACTTGAAGGTGCGCGTGCACGTAGTGGTGCCGACCAAGCTCACCAGCGAGGAGAAAGAGATGCTCAAGCGGTTCGCCTCGTCACACAAGGAGGACGTGAGAGCACACATCCGTTGATCGGACCGGTATGTAGAAGCAGCGTGAGCGTTGCTAGGAGGCCACGATGGCTGCAAGAGGACGCAGACAGGAGAAGAGCAGGCCGCTCTATATGATAAGCGTGGCGGCCGAACTCGCGGGGCTGCACCCGCAGACGCTGCGTATCTACGAGCGCAAGGAGCTGATCTCGCCGCAGCGCTCCGCGGGCAACACACGCCTGTACTCCGAGGCCGACATCGAGCGCCTCCGGACCATACAGCGCTTGACCCAGGAAGGTGTGAACCTCGCCGGGGTCGAGCGCATCCTGGAGATGGAGAATGAGCTCGAACGTGCCCGAGCCGAGATCGAGCGATTGCGCAAAGAACTAGAAGAGATGCGGAAGCAGGCGGCCAGAGAGGCGCGGAGGAACGCTCGTGGTTACGAGGCCTCCATCGTCATGGTCCGCCGTGGCGGGTTGGCCAAGCGTGGAGGAGGTGGCTTGTGATGGACAGGTCCAAGTGGCTGGCGGTCGCTGCCGTCTCCTTGTTCGCTGTGGTCGTCACGGTGCTGCTGATGGTGTCGAGGGGCGGCGGGCAGTCCATCCGGATCGGCCCGTTCGGTGCTGACGATGCGAGTGAAGGAGGCATCTCGGTCGAGGAGTCAGGGGCGTCGACGACGACCGCTGCGTCACCGGATGATCCGGTACCCATGCCACTCGTGCAGGAACTCTTCGACCTGCTGGATGAAGCGGGCTTCGAGCCGGCGGCGGAGGGCACTTATACCGTCCAGTTCGTCGATTCGGTGGACAAGGTCCGCATCAGCGGGGTGTTCGCCGACGGGAAAGAGCATGAGTTCGTCTTCGTCTCGACGGGCGGAGATTGGGAGATAGAGGAATAAGAAACGAAGGGTGACGCGAGATGCGTTTGGACAAACTGACAGTCAAAGCTCAGGAAGCGCTGCAGGCCGCACAGGGCATAGCCGGCGATGCTTCCTCTCAGGTGATAGAGCCTGAGCATCTGCTCAAAGCGCTGCTCGACCAGGCAGAGGGCATAGTGCGGCCGATCATCCAGAAGGTCGGCGCGGACCCCGACGCTATCGAGGCGGAGCTGGACTCCGCCATCGAGAGCATGCCGAAAGTAAGTGGTTCAGGCGCGGTGGAGCCTGCAGGGATAGGACCGCGGCTGAGCACCGTGCTCTCCGATGCCCTCAAGCAGGCCGAGAAGCTCAAGGATGCATATGTCTCCACCGAGCATGTCCTGATAGCCATCGCCGAGGACTCCGGTGAGGCCGGTCGGATCCTGTCCAAAGCGGGTGTGACCGCCAAGCGTCTGCTGGAGGCGCTCGAGGACCTGAGAGGTGGTGCGCGGGTGACCGACCAGAACCCCGAGGCCCAGTTCCAGGCGCTCGAGCGTTTCAGCCGCAACCTCACTGCGGCTGCGCGGGAGGGCAAGCTCGACCCGGTCATCGGGCGCAACGACGAGATACGCCGCGTGATACAGGTGCTCTCACGTCGCACGAAGAACAACCCCGTGCTCATCGGCGAGCCCGGGACGGGCAAGACGGCCATAGTCGAAGGTCTCGCGCAGCGCATCGTGGACGGTGACGTCCCATCCAGTCTGCGCGACAAGGAGCTGGTGGCTCTCGATCTGGGCGCGATGGTCGCAGGCGCGAAGTACCGCGGCGAGTTCGAGGACCGCCTCAAGGCACTGCTCCGCGAGATAGAGCAGTCCGAGGGTCAGATAATCCTCTTCATAGACGAGTTGCACACATTGGTCGGAGCGGGTGCGGCCGAGGGCGCCATGGACGCGAGCAACATGCTCAAGCCCGCACTCGCGCGCGGTGAGCTGCATGCCATAGGGGCTACCACCCTCGACGAGTACCGCGAGCACATCGAGAAGGATGCCGCGCTCGAGCGCAGGTTCCAGCCCGTGTACGTGGGTGAGCCGAGCGTGGAGGACACCATAGCCATACTGCGCGGCCTGAAAGAGAAGTACGAGGTCCATCACGGCGTGCGCATCACGGACGGCGCCATCGTGGCGGCAGCCACGCTCTCGGACCGGTATATCGCCGACCGCTTCCTGCCGGACAAGGCGATAGACCTCATCGACGAGGCAGCCAGCCGGTTGCGCATAGAGATAGACTCCATGCCCACCGAGATCGACGTCCTGGACCGCAAGTACCGCCAGATGCAGATAGAGGAAGCTGCGCTCCAGAAGGAATCCGACGAGGCCAGCGCGGAGCGACTGGAGGCCCTGCGGGCGGAGATGGCGGAGATATCGGAGAAGCTCTCTGCCCTGAAGGCACGTTGGGAGCAGGAGAAGGAGATCATAGAGAACGTGCAGCGCATCAAAGCCGAGCTCGACGAGGCGAAGATGGAGGCCGAGCGCGCCGAGCGCGACGGCGACCTGCAGCGTGCCGCCGAGATCCGCTACGGCCGGATACCGGAACTCGAGAGTCAGCTGGCCGAGGCCGAGGAGCGCATCGCAGAGCTCCAGAAGGGCGAAGCGATGCTGAAGGAGGAGGTCACCGAGGAAGAGATAGCCGAGGTGGTCTCGTCTTGGACCGGCATCCCGGTGAGCAAGCTCATGGAAGGCGAGATGGCCAAGCTCGCCAACCTCGAGGAGTTGTTGCACAAGCGCGTCGTAGGTCAGGACGAGGCGGTCGCCGCCGTCGCAGGGGCGATAAGGCGCAGTCGTGCAGGGCTCTCCGACCCCGACAGGCCCATCGGCTCGTTCATCTTCATGGGTCCGACGGGCGTGGGCAAGACCGAGTTGGCTCGCGCGCTCGCCGACCTGCTCTTCGACGATGAGCGCAACATGGTGCGCATAGACATGTCGGAGTACATGGAGAAGTTCAGCGTGCAGCGTCTGATAGGCGCTCCTCCCGGCTACGTCGGCTACGAGGAGGGCGGGCAGCTCACCGAGGCGGTGCGGCGCAGGCCGTACAGCGTGGTGCTGCTCGACGAGATCGAGAAAGCACATCCGGACGTCTTCAACATACTGCTGCAGTTGCTCGACGACGGTCGCCTGACCGATGGCCAGGGTCGTACGGTGAGCTTCCGCAACACGATAGTGATCATGACGAGCAACGTGGGTTCCTCCTACATACAGGAGTTCGCCAAGACAGGCGACGAGGAGGCCATGCGCAACGCGTTGGAGGAGGCGCTCAGGGCTACGTTCCGCCCCGAGTTCCTCAACCGCGTCGACGAGATAGTGATCTTCCGTTCGCTCACGCTCGAGCAGATCGGTGAGATCGTGGAGTTGCAACTGGAGAAGGTGCGCGAGCGTCTTGCCGACCGCAAGATCACGCTGGAGTTGAGCGAGGCCGCCAAGGAGCGTCTGGCGCTCAAGGGCTACGACCCCGTCTATGGAGCGAGGCCGCTCAAGCGTGTCATCCAGCACGAAGTCGTCGACAGGATCGCCAAAGCCATGGTCGCCGGCGAGGTCCTGGAAGGCGACACGGTGAAGATAGATATAGGACCTGACGACGAGATCCAAATAGTCACATAAACGTCACAGAACGAGTGTCTACAACCGCGGGAATCGCGGTATCAGATAGATGGAAGAGAAGAGGCCCGTCCGGCAAGGGGCCGGGCGGCGAGAGGAACAGTGGAGGTGAAGAAAGATGGCGATCATGAGATGGGATCCGTTCGGAGAGATGCTGAGGATGCAGCGCGAAGTGGACCGGATCTTCTCCCGGTTGGGCGCCGGCAACGGTCGTGGGGAGGTCTCCACGGTCGCCTGGATGCCCAAGATCGACGTGAAGGCGCAGGGTGATGACATACTCGTCCGTGCCGAGCTTCCCGGTATCGATCCCGACGAGGTCGATATCGAGGTCGCCGATGGTGTCCTCACCATCAAAGGTGAGCGCAAGACCGAAGAAGAGCGCGAGGACGAGGGCTGGCTCATCAGGGAGTCCAGCTACGGCGCGTTCGAGCGCTCGATGGTCCTGCCTGAAGGCGTGAACGCCGAGGACATCAAGGCCGACTACGTCGACGGCATCCTCGAGATCCGCGTCCCGAAGGCCCTGGAGGCCGCAAGGCCCAAGGTCACCAAGGTGGCCATCGGAGCTACCGCTTCGGGCGAGGAGAGCTCCGAGTCCGAGTCGGACGACTAGCCGCTGCTTACGCAGCCATACCGTCTTGGAGAACGGGCCCCGGCATAGCCGGGGCCCGTTGCTTCTCCTACGGCGGTCCTTCCCTACCAGTCCACTATCCGCCTCTCGCCCTCCAAAGAGCGCACGTGGGTGGCGTCCTCCACGACCTCAAGACAGCCCTTATAGGTGCCGTCTTCATCCCTCAGCGCGAAGTAGCGTATGTGTATGAAGCGCTCACCGAGTTCGATCCAGAACTCAGCGACGTCTTTCGTCCCCGCCTTGAACTCGGAGAGTATCTGTTCGACCTTGTCCACGCTGGAAGGTGGATGACAGTTGCGGACCTCCCGTCCTATCACGCCGGGTGAACGCGGGAAGACCCTGTTGCCCTCCGAGTAGAAGCGCACCCGGTCCTCTTCGTCGACGTACGTGAGGTCGAACGGGATGTTCTGGAAGAGCAGGTCCAACTGCTCCACGGACAGAGCGCCCGTCGTGAGCGGCAGCAGTCCAGAGAGACCTCCGGCGAGGGTCTCGGACGCGGGAGTGGATACGCTCTCGCCGGCCCCACCCTCATAGCGGCCCGGTGCCTCGATCCATGCGTAGCCGATCTCGGCGTCTCCGGCCGAGATGTCCACCCATTCCTTGTCGCTCATCACCTCCAGGGCGGTCGGGAAGAGGATCTTGTCCTCCTTGTAGACCATGTCCTCGATCATCTGGAGCGTCTCGGGCAGCTTCTGTGACAGTGCGTCCATGTCGCCCGAGACGACCAGTGCGGTCGCTTCTTTCAGACGGGCCCGGATGTCGTCGTGTATGCCCCACATCACTTTCGTGGGACCCTCGACCCCATGTGCTTCCAGGGCAGGGAATAGTTGGTTCTCTGCGCGCAGGTAGTGGACGTCTACGCGGGAAAGATCCTCAAGTGTGGAGGAGAGTCTCACGAGTGCGGCGGCACGCGCATCATCGTCGGCTGAGGATGCAGCGTCCAACGCCTTTCGGACCGAGGCGACCACGCTTTCCAGCGCACGGTTCTCGGCGAGATAGGCGGAGATCGGGTGCGTGTCGGGCAGGGACGCCTCCTCGGCCTCTGGCTCGCTTCTCTCCAGCGACTCCTTGAACACCGTCACATGGACGTCGCAAAGGCGTTGGACCTCCTCGACCGGCATCCCTTCGGCGATGAGCGCCTGCTCCATGCGAGCGATCTCGGCACTGTCGATGTCCTTGACCAGCGTATCGAACTCGGCTTTTACCTCGCTCGGCGGGACTCCTTTGTGCAACTTGCGGATGATGCCCTTCAGGGCTTCCTGTTTCTCGGTGTCGGTGGGCGCTCCTGGCGGAGTCCCGGAACCTGCCATCTCCTCACTCACGATCTCACGCTCGGCGATCTCGGTGCGTACGTCGTCCAGGAACTCGTCGAGAGGCTTGTCTGCCAACTCGGCGGCAGCTTCCAGGGTGGCCGCTCGGGCGATGGTGTTCTTGAGGACGGGGTTGCGCAACTTCTTGAACTCGGGTGCGTAAGAGGCGAACCAATCGAGCATATAAGGGTATGTCTTGATGATCTCGTGGATGGTGGTGTCCTTGGTCACGCGCATGTTCTCTCCTGTGTGATCGGTGGGTCGGTATTTCTTTGACTAGAACAGGGTTACCCGTTATCGCACAGGAATAATTGGGTCTGCGAGAAATTCCTATGATATTTATAGGAATTATTCCGACGAGAATGTGCGCGATATCGGTGCATATGGAGTGACGGGAGGGACATCCCGTGCATGTGATAGACGACGAGCCACTCCCCATCAAAGTCTGGGGCGAGGGCATCGATGAGGGCGCACTCGACCAGGCCCGGCGGCTGGCGAACCTGCCCTTCGCCTTCCATCATGTCGCGATCATGCCCGATGCTCACGTCGGTTACGGCATGCCCATAGGCGGCGTTCTCGCCACCGAAGGCCAGGTCATCCCTCATGCGGTCGGTCTAGACATCGGTTGTGGCGTGCGTGCGTGGCGTACGAACGTGCCGGCTGAGGAGATGCGTGAAGCACGGGAGGCGGTCTTCGGTGAGGTCATGCGTGTAGTTCCCACAGGCTTCGAGTGGCACCACGAGGGCCAGTACGGGCGCACGGACCTCTTCGACGACATGCCTGACATCGACATACTCCTCACCGAGGCCGAGAAGGCCGCGAGACAGGTGGGCACTCTCGGCGGCGGCAATCATTTCATCGAGTTGCAGAGCGACGAGGAGGGGATCGCCTGGGTCATGGTGCACTCGGGCTCCCGCAACGTCGGCAAGCAGGTGGCAGAGCATTACGACAGGCTGGCGAAGGCGAAGAACCGTTCCGAGGGCTCTCCGGTGCCGCCGGCGTGGGGCCTTGTGCATCTCGCGACGGACTCGCCCGAAGGCGAGGAGTACCTCGAGGCGATGCGCTGGTGTATGCGTTTCGCCAAGGAGAACCGCCGCCTGATGAGTGAGACCGTCCAGGCCGCTGTCGACAGCGTCTTTCCGGGCGTGCGCCCCGACGAGGCCATAGACGTCCATCACAACTATGCTGCCGTGGAGGAACACTTCGGCAGGCGTGTGGTGGTGCACAGGAAGGGAGCCGTAAGGGCGGAGGGCACCGTGTTGGTCCCCGGCTCGATGGGGACGGCCTCCTATGTCTGCGAAGGACTCGCTCACCCGGACTCCTTCTGCTCTTGCAGCCATGGCTCGGGCAGACGGTTGGGACGCAAGGCGGCGATGCGCTCGATCCCTCGCGAGCGGGTGATGGCATCACTCGCAGAGAAGGACATCCGCCTGTTCAAGGTCAAGAAGGGCGACTTGGCCGAGGAGGCTCCCGAAGCGTACAAGGACATCGAGGACGTCATGCGGTGGCAGGAAGACCTCGTCCGACCCACGATACGGCTGAAGCCGATGGCCGTCTTGAAGGGATAGCGCCTCTCGTCGCTGGCGCACGTCTCACTCGTGCGTGATACCCTTTCGCCGTGAGCAGTCCAGATGCACACGAAGGTTCTGCCTGGAAACACATGCCGGAGATCACGCTGATGCGCCTCGGCCTGACCGACCGCGAGCGCGAGCTGTTCGCTCCCATGTCCGAGAACGACCTCGCGTTGGGTCGTGTCATGCGGATGGACCGTGGCATGGCTTTCGTGGGAGTCGACGGCGGCGTCGTGCGAGCCGAGCCGGCCGTGCATCTGCTTAAAGCCGGTATCGACACCGAGATGCGCATCGCCGTGGGTGATTGGGTCGCCCTCGCACATCCCGAGAAGCATGATCTTGCGATAGTGGAGGTGGTGCTCCCTCGCCGCTCGGCGTTCGTCCGCAAGGACCCCGGCGAGCATGCGGTCGCCCAGGTCGTCGCGGCGAACGTGGACGTCATCTTCGTGGTGCAAGCGCTGGACGAGCGTGGGCCCAACCTGCGACGCCTCGAGCGTGAGTTGGTCATCGCGTGGGACAGCGGCGCTCGTCCGGTCATCGTCCTCAACAAGGCAGACCTGTGCCCGGACCCTTCGCCCTGGCGTGACGAGGTCTCTTCCGTGGCGGTAGGAGTGGACGTCCGCGTGGTGAGCGGCCTGACGGGAGAAGGGGTCGATGGGCTCCGTGCCTATGCAGAAAGCAACCGCACCATCGCCTTGTTCGGTGCGTCCGGGGTGGGGAAGTCCACGCTCGTCAACAGGCTTGTAGGAGCCGAAGTCAGAGCCACCGGCACCGTTCGGGAGAGAGACGGTAGAGGCAGGCACGTCACGGTCTCCCGCGAGATGCTGCTGATGCCCGAGGAAGGAATCCTCATCGACACGCCGGGGATGCGGGCGCTGGCTCTCTGGGTCTCTGAGGAGGGGATGGCTGCGGCTTTCCCCGACATAGAGGAGATCGCCGAGAGGTGTCGCTTCCGCGATTGCGCGCATGTCTCAGAACCCGGCTGTGCGGTGAGGGCCGCTGTGGAGAACGCAGAGTTGAGTCCGGAACGCCTAGACAGCTACTTACGCTTGCGTCGCGAGGTCGCCCACGCTGCCGAGGAGAAGGACGCACTCGCTCGCGGGAGACGGAAGAGAGGCGAGGCGCAGCAGGCCAGAACGCTTCGCAGGTTCTACAGGGACAGAGGACGGTAGCATCTTCACAAGGGAAGGGGTCGGGACATGCTGGCACGACTCCGGTGATGCTCATCCTCCCCAGTCATGGCCGTTCGCTTGTTCACACCACCAGCGGGGATTATCCTGTGTGAGTCGCGCACGATGTCACCGATGGAGGATCGGGTGCAGGTACATCGTTTCCAGAGTCCGTTCAAGCGTTGGGTCAGCGGCCTCACGGTCGAGATCCTCGTCTTCGCGGCCTTCTTCTTGTTCTTGAGCATCCTGACGTCCGCGATCATGTGGCTGCTTTAAGGACCCCGCATGTGGATCAGAGCCCGCCTCGCTGATATCCGGATAATCCTTCACTTCGTCGGAATCTTCGTGATAGGCATCGGCTTCGCGATGGTGGTTCCCATGCTCACCGGCATCGCGTACCAAGAGTGGGATGCGGTGTTCGACTATGTGTTCGGGGCAGGCGTCTGCTTCGCCGTCGGTGCCGCGCTCATGCTGACCCAGGCCCGAGATGCCAAACTGTCGCACTCCAACGCGCTCCTCCTCACTGCCTTGGGTTGGCTTGCGGCCGGTGCAGCAGCAGCGGTCCCGTTGGCTCTTTCCGGCAACTACGGTAGCTATCTGGACGCGATGTTCGACGCGATATCAGGTTTGACGACCTCGGGGCTGACCGTGGTCCAAGACCTCGACCACATGGCTTACGCGCACAACATGTGGCGACATCTGACTCATCTCATCGGCGGGCAAGGCATCATCGTCGCCGCCCTCTCGCTCGCCGTGGGTCTGCGCGGTGGGGCGTTCTCCCTCTACCTCGCCGAGGGGCGCGACGAGCGCATCCTTCCCAACGTCTTGTACACCACGCGCTTCATATGGTTCGTGACGGCCGTGTACGTGCTACTGGGAACCACTGCGCTGTTCGGCGTCTACACCTACATAGGCATGAGTCCCGAGAGGGGCATCCTCCACGCCTTCTGGATATCCATCGCCGCATACGACACAGGCGGTTTCGCGCCGCAATCCATGAACGCCATGTACTACAAGAGTTACATCTTCGAAGCGGTCAGCCTCTTCCTCATGGTCGCCGGCACGATGAACTTCAACCTCCATGCCCAGGTATGGAGAGGCGACCGCAAGGAGATATGGCGAAACATCGAGACTCGCGTGCTGGCGGTCAACATCACTTTGCTCGCGATACTCATAGCGGTCGGTTTCGCGGCAGGCAAGGCTTTCCCGACGCCTGCCGCTGCGCTCAACAAGGGCGTGTTCCACTTGATCTCCGCGCACAGCGGCACGGGACATCAGACCATCTACCCTGTCCAGTGGATCCGTGACTTCGGCGGACCTGCACTGGCTGCGATGATGCTCGCGATGGCCGCCGGAGGCGCAGTCTCCTCGACGGCAGGCGGGATAAAGGCGTTGAGGATAGGGGTCACCGCCAAGTCGGTGTTGCACCAGGTCAAGCAGGCCCTGGCTCCCTCGTCCGCGGTGATCACGACACGCTACCATCATCTGGGTACCAAGTTCCTCACCCCGGAGATGACCACGACCGCCGGGCTCGTCATCACCATGTACGTCATCACATACATAAGTGGCGGTCTCATAGGTGCGGCTTACGGTTACGGTGCCGCCGAGGCCATCTTCGAATCGATCTCGGCCACAGCGAACGTGGGGCTCTCCGCCGGGATAACCTCGCCGTTCATGCCAGTGGGCCTGAAACTCCTCTACATGTTCCAGATGTGGGCCGGACGTCTTGAGTTCATCGCGGTCCTCACGCTGTTCGCCCAGTTCGTCCTCGCCGCCGGCCGGCTGAAGGAGGTGGGGAAGGGATGATGGGTCGCATGCAAGCGAGCAGCGTCCTGCGGGCGCTGACCGTCCTCCTCCTCGCCGCCATGCTCTTGCCCGGCGCAGCTCTTGCGCAAGAGAGCATCACGGCCGAGCCGCTCACGCCTGCCGAGGTCGTCGCACTCCCTGACGACTCTGACGGCGAGACGATACTCATCCAAGGGGAGGCCATAGGAGAGAGTCTTCACGCAGATGAGGGTCACCGCTGGGTCAACCTCCTCTCCGACGGCACCGCCATCGGTGTCTACATGACCAACGAGGACGCGGAGAAGATAACCACCTTCGGCCAACACAAGGTCTTCGGTGACAGCGTGCGAGTGGTCGGTGTGTTGCATCGCTGGTGCCCGGAGCATGCCGGTGAGTTCGACATACACGCCGAAGAGGTCACGATAGTCTCCGAAGGGCAGGAGAGGGAGACGTTGCCGAGACCCTGGAAAGCGCTTTTCGGGGCGCTGCTCGCCGTCGTCGGATTGATCGAGTACAGGTACTTCCGCTACCTCAAGGAGCACGCTTCAGACTGAGCGTCCCGTGAAGGAGGAGGAGTTGAGAGGCCGAGGATTCGGTTCCGACAACCATTCCGGTGCACATCCGCGCATGATAGAGGCGATAGCCGCGGCGAACGAGGGACATGCGACCGCGTACGGCGATGACGAATGGTCTGCTGCGGCCGCCGAGATGCTTCGAGACCTCTTCGGTGAGGACACGGACGTCTTCTTCACGCTCACGGGCACGGGCGCGAACGTCGTCGCGTTGGGTTCGCTCTGCAGGAGATGGGAGTCGGTGATATGTCCTGAGACCGCACACATCTTCGAGGACGAGTGCGGTGCGCCCGAGAGGATAGCCTGCGTGCAGCTGGTCCCCGTCGCCACTCCTGACGGCAAGCTCACTCCGGCCGCCGTGCGCCCCCATCTCAAGGGCTTCGGTTTCGAGCACCAGACGCAACCGAGGATGTTGTCCATATCGCAAGCGAGCGAATATGGGACCGTCTACACCCCACGACAAGTGCGCGAGTTGGCCGACCTGACTCACGAGCATGGGATGTTGCTCCACATGGACGGAGCGCGCCTTGCGAACGCCGCCGCTCATCTCGGCGTCCCGCTGAGGGAGTTCACTTCTGACGCCGGCGTGGATGTGCTCTGCCTCGGTGGCACCAAGAACGGGCTCGTCTTCGGTGAGGCGGTCTTGTTCTTCGGTGACGCTCGCACGGACGCAGTGCCCTATATCCGCAAGCAGTCCACCCAACTTGCCAGCAAGATGCGCTTCATCGCAGCCCAGTTCCAGGCTGCCTTCGAAGACGACCTCTGGCTGGAGATGGCGCGTCACGCCAACGCGATGGCTGAGCGTCTGGCCGAGGGTGCCTCGAAGATCGCAGGCGTGAAGGTCACGCAGCCTGTCGAGGCCAACGAGGTCTTTGCGACCCTCCCGCGAGCAGCGATAGGGCCTCTGGAGGAGGAGTTCTACTTCTATACGTGGGACGCCTCGCGCGACGAGGTCCGGTGGGTCTGCTCGTGGGACACCCGCCCCGAAGACGTGGATGCGCTGCTCATCCGGCTGACCGAGGTCATCGCCACCGTCTGAGGTCTTCGACGGGCCGTTCGCGGTTCTCGCTGATCCTCATCCTGCGTGGATGAGTGAGACTTTCCACGAGTTTCTCTTGTAGAATGTCCCAAGTGCCAGGATATGAGAGGTAGTGTATGACGGACAGGTGCGAGCTGCGTCACGTCTTGGGCGAAGAGGTCGCATGCGACGAAGAGGAGTGCATCTTCTGGCGCGTGGTCGACCATGTATACCCCATGCCCAAGGGTGAGGGGTGCGCGATCCAGTACTTCGAGCTCTTGGGCGATGGCGGTTCGGAGCTTGCGGTGTGGCTCCTGAGCGTCAAGGAGCGCATAGAGGCTCAGGAGGGGTCGTGGGGCTCTGCTGTCGGTCTCTCGGGCCCTTCGGAAGGACAGGACGGTGAGGAAGGTCTCTCCGCCTGACCCACTCTTCTTCAGCGGGTGAAGCGTGCTCTATCTCATCGACGGTTACAACATCACGAAGTCCGACCCCGTCACGCGCCGTCTTCCTCTTGAAGAGCAGCGCGAGGCACTTCTTGCCCGGTTGAGCGTGAGCGGTGACCGACTTCTCGGTCGCGGCAAGAAGGTGGTGGTCTTCGACGGGACGTACGGCTGGAGCGAGACTGTCTCGCAGGCCGACGTCGAGGTCAGGTTCTCCAGAGACGAGTCGGCCGACGACCTGATAGTGAGGCTCGCTGCGGCCTCTGAGGACGAGGTGTGCCTGGTGACCTCCGACCGCCTTCTCGTCGAAAGGGTCGGGAGGGTCGCAGAAGGCCATATGCAGCACAAGGAGCGCGATTCCTTGTTCGAGTCCGCCAAGAAGAGCGCGAGACGAGGAAGACGAAATAGGAGTTCCGGGATTCCTCGAGAGACGGGGATCCCGAAGGGTGGCAACCTCATCACCAAGGAGATGAAAGAGATCTGGCTTTCCGGGGAGGACGAGTAGGATGCCCGGCATCGGTGTGCTCATAAACGTCGTCGCCATACTCCTGGGCACGGCGATAGGTCTTGCCTTCGGCACTCTGATATCCGACAGGTTCCGCAGCATCGCCTTCTCCGCCATCGGGTTGGCGGTCATCGTCATCGGCGCTTCCATGAGCATCCAGGGTCTGGCTGAGATGGGTGCATCTTCCTTGGGCGCATATGCTGCGCTCGTGCTCGTGGGAGCTCTCGTGATAGGCGCCTTGCTCGGCGAGGCGATACGGATCGAGTACTGGCTGGAGCGTTTCGGTCATTTGCTCCAGGAGCAGGCGGCCAGGATGCCGGCACTGGCCCCCGGGAAGGCGACGCAGCCGGGCGAGAAGGGCCATACCCTCGTCGACGGCTTCATCACGGCGAGTCTGCTCTACTGTACAGGGGCCATGACGGTGCTCGGCTCCATACAGGACGGCCTGGGGGACGCCTCACTCCTGTCTCTGAAGGCCATGCTCGACGGTCTGGCCTCCGTGGCGCTTGCGGCCACTCTGGGGGCAGGCGTCGGTCTCGCGGTCATACCCGTCATCGTCCTGCAGGGTGGCATCGCCTTGGGAGCATCGGCTCTGGAGCCACTGATGACCCCGGTCGTCATCGCGTCCATCGAGGCCGTGGGCGGGGCGTTGATCCTGGCGATAGGCCTCGACCTCACCGGCATCAAGCGCCTGAAGGTGGGGAACATGCTGCCGGCCATATTCGTCGCAGCGTTCCTCGCGGCAGTGCTGACGTGAGGATGCCTCGCACGCTCATTCCTTGCTCTCGCGCCAGCCTTCGACCTTGAACGCGCTCGGACAGATGTCGTTCAAGACGCACTCTCCACACACGGGACGCTTCGCGTCGCATATCGCCCTGCCGTGTTCTATGAGGCGGTAGGTGATGATCCCCCAGTCTTCCCGGGGGAAGAGCTTCATGAGGTCTTGCTCGATCTTCACAGGGTCTTTGTGTGAGGTCAGGCCGAGGCGTTGAGCCAAGCGCCTGACGTGGGTATCGACCGCGATGCCGTCGAGGATCCCGAAGGCGTTGTACAGCACTATGTTGGCCGTCTTGCGGGCGACTCCTGGCAGGGTGAGCAGCTCCTCCATCGTCGATGGCACCTTGCCGTCGAACTCCGCCATGATCGTCCGTGCAGCTCCGATGATGTTCTTCGCCTTGTTGTGATAGAAGCCCGTGGACTTTATCAAGCGCTCGACGTCCTCTATGTCGGCCGAGGCCATCGAGGCAGCGTCCGGGTATGCCTCGAAGAGTGCCGGCGTGACCTTGTTGACCGTCACGTCGGTCGTCTGTGCAGAAAGGATCACCGCCACGAGGAGTTGGAAATCGTTCTCGTACTCCAGGGCGATCTTCGCATCCGGATAGGACTCGGCGAGTTTCC
Organism: uncultured Eubacteriales bacterium; assembly: GCA_964456355.1. Taxonomy (GTDB): domain Bacteria; phylum Actinomycetota; class Coriobacteriia; order Anaerosomatales; family CAYWAF01; genus CAYWAF01. The sequence goes on from CAYWAF010000001.1 coordinate 49,343, forward strand.
GGCTTATCTCGAGGGCCCTCTCTTTCCGGCGCATCATCGCCCCTCTCGTGCGTCTGTTGCAGATGAGAGGATTCTACCCTTCCCGTGGTACCCTACGTGAACCCCGCGCCGGTGCGCCCGTCGCGGGTCGTCGTGTTGTCCGGACATGCTACGAGGAAGGCGGAGAGTTGTCGCTCATAGCAAGACTCACGGGCTCTCTGGAGAGGAGCGAGGAGGTGCGCGAGGTAACGCACCTTCTGGACGAGGGCCGTGACGCGACCCTCGCCGTGCCGGGGGTGGCAAGGCCCCTTCTGGTCGCCTCTCTGTTCACCCGTGACCCTCGCCCTGTCCTGGTGGTGGTGGCAGGGGAAGATGCTGCGAGACGCTTCGCAAGGCAGGTCTCGGCGTATCTCGCGCAAGATCGGGTCGTCCACTTCCGGGACAGGGATGACCTTCCGTGGGAGCAGTCTCCGCGCGATTCCGACGTCATAGCGTCTAGGACGCGTGCGCTGCATGCTCTGAGCACGGGTCGCGAGGTGGTCGTGGTCGCCTCCGCTGCCTCTCTCCTCCGGACCGTGCCGCCCCAAGGCTCGCACGTCTTCGAGCCGCTCCGGCTGGCTGTAGGGACCCGCCTGGATCTCACGGAGGTCGCGCATCGTCTGTCCAAGATGGGCTACGAGAGGGTCGATGCTGTCGAGGAGCCGGGACAGTTCGCGGTGCGCGGCGGCATCCTCGACGTGTTCAGCGGCGGTCACACGTATCCGGTCCGGGCGGAGTTGTTCGGTGACGAGGTGGAGTCCGTGAGGCGCTTCATATCCTCGACCGGCCAGAGCATATCCGAGG
>CAYWAF010000001.1:50264-58602 GCA_964456355.1 uncultured Eubacteriales bacterium
CGGACGCTTCCCGCAGGTACGAGAGGGTCGCTGCTGCAGCCCAGGGGTCCGGTCGTGAGGTGGACGGGCTGTTCGTCCCGGCGAGCAGGCTCCATCTCGACGAGCGACAGACGCTCACTATGCTCTCGCTGATGAGGAGCGAGAGCGAGGTGGACGCCGAGTTGAGAGTGGAGCGCCCCAAGGTATCCGGTGGAGAGGCGGCCTTCATCGGTGGCGTGAAGGGCCTGTTGGGCTCCGGCATGGCGGTGGTGCTCGCGGTGCCGGAGCGGCGTTCACGGCAACGCATGCTGGACGTTCTGATGGATGCCGGGGTGCGCATGGGCGAGAGCCTGAACGTCTCCGGAAGCGAAGAGCGTGAGGTGCCGCCGACAGACGACGAGGCGGAGGGCAGCGGCCCATCGTCGACGCCGCTCGAAGAAGGCCTCCTCTACCCTACGGATGCGGAGATACCGGCCGGCCTCGTGATCCCCTCCGCAGCGCTGGCGGTCGTGAGCATCGATGACGTCCATCCGCGCTCGACGCTCGCCAGACGCAGGGCGCGCAGCATCGACCCGACGCGCACGACCTTCCCGTTCACGCCGGGGGACTACGTCGTCCACTCGGCCCACGGCGTGGCGCTGTTCAGCGAGTTCACCCGCAAAGAGGTCGCAGGGGCCGAACGCGACTACCTGGTACTCACCTATGCCCACGGAGACAGGCTCTACGTCCCTGTCGACCAGATCCATCGCATCACCCGATACGTGGGTCCGGAAGGCGCCTCCCCCAGGGTCACGCGTCTGAACACGGCGGACTGGTCGCGGGCGAAGAAGAAGGCCCGTGCTGCAGCACGCAGGCTCGCCTTCGACCTGGTGGATCTGTATGCAAGACGGGCGATGGTGAGAGGTCATGCGTTCTCCCCCGACACTCCGTGGCAGGTCGAGATGGAGGCGGCCTTCCCGTTCGTCGAGACACCCGACCAACTCGCCGCCATCGCTGACGTGAAGGCCGACATGGAATTGGAAAGGCCGATGGACCGCTTGATATGCGGCGACGTCGGATACGGTAAGACCGAGGTCGCCATCAGGGCCGCGTTCAAGGCGGTGATGGACAGCAAGCAGGTAATGGTGCTGTGCCCGACCACGATTCTCGCCCAGCAGCACTACACGACGTTCTCCGAGCGCTTCGAGCCGTTCGGCGTGCGCGTGGAGGTGTTGTCGAGGTTCAGGACCCCGGCTCAGCAGCGTGCAGCGGTGGAGGGCTTCGCCGCCGGTGAGGTCGACCTCCTCATCGGGACCCATCGCTTGCTCTCCGCCGACGTCAGTCCCAAAGACCTCGGTCTCGTGGTCGTGGACGAGGAGCAGCGCTTCGGCGTGGGACACAAAGAGCACATCAAGAACCTGCGTGAGCAGGTCGACGTCCTCACTCTCAGTGCCACTCCCATCCCGCGCACGTTGCAGATGTCGCTTTCGGGCGTGCGGGACATGTCCGCCATCGACACGCCGCCACCGAATCGCTTCCCGGTGAAGGTGCATGTGGGCGAGTACGACCCGGACATCGTATCCGGGGCGGTGAGGCGCGAGATGGAGCGCGGCGGACAGGTCTACTACGTCTCCAACCGCGTGCAGACCATCAGCGAGGCGGTCGAGCGAGTGACCGAAGCGGCTCCGGAGGCCAGGGTGGGCGTGGCACACGGTCGCATGTCGGAGAAGCAGTTGGAGCGCGTCATGGAGGCCTTCTCCGCCGGTGAGTACGACGTGCTCGTCTCGACGACCATCGTGGAGTCCGGCATAGACAACCCGCATACCAACACCCTCATCATCGAGGACAGTCAACGGCTCGGCCTGGCCCAGCTCTATCAACTCAAGGGCCGTGTCGGGCGCAGCCACGTGCGGGCGTTCGCATACTTCCTCTTCCCGCCTGGTGTCCCCATCACAGAGCAGGCGCTCGAACGTCTCACGGCCATAGGGGAGAACACCGAACTCGGTAGTGGGATGAAGGTCGCCATGCGGGACCTGGAGATACGTGGAGCCGGCACCCTGCTCGGTCCCGAACAGCATGGGACGATGAGTGCCGTGGGCTTCGACCTGTACGCGGAGATGCTGCGTGAAGCGGTCGCCGAGGCCAGAGGCGAACCGCAGGTCGCCTATCCGGAGGTGCGGGTGGAGATACCCGTGGCCGCCTATCTCCCCGAGGAGTACGTCCCGGCGGTGGACGAACGCGTGCGCATCTACAGGCGTCTTGCGGGTGCCCCCACCACCGAGGTCGTCTCCGGGATCGCGCGACACCTGGCGGAGGGCTATGGGCCGCTTCCCGCTCCTGCCTCCGAACTGCTCGCCGTGGCCTCCATACGGGCCCGTGCAGCCGACCTCGACATCGAACGGGTCAGGGTGGCCAAGGGTCGTCTGATGCTCGACCCGGTGGACATCTCCGAGGAAGCGGGAGAGCGTCTTTCCGAAAAGGGGCTCAGGTGGTCCGTGAAAGGACGAGTACTCACGGTCGAGTCGGGGTATGGAGGTTCTGTGACGGAAGAGGTGCTGAGCGTGCTCGATGCTATACTGACCGGAGCCGAAACGGCTATCCCCGACTCCCAGGAGGATCGATGAGTAAGTTCCGTATCATAGTCGCTGCGTTCCTGGCGATGATGCTGGTCTTCGGGCTCACTGCGTGTGGCGAAGACGACGTGGCCGCCCGTGTCAACGGCGAGGTCATCAAGAAGTCCGAACTGGACGCTCAGATGGCCAAGCTCGAAGAGCAGTACCCTCAGATGTTCGAAGGCGCTGATGCCGAGGGACGCAAGCTCGACTTCCAGCAGCGCCTCCTGGACAACATGATAAACAGCGTGCTCATCCGCCAGGCAGCGGAGGAGATGGGCATCGAGGTCACCGATGCCGACGTCCAAGAGCAGATCGACCAACTCAAGAGCGGCTTCCAGACCGAGGAGCAGTTCCAGCAGGCCCTCGAACAGGCCGGGATGGACCTCGACTCTCTGGAGGACCAGATCCGCGACCAACTCATAACGCAGGAACTCCTCGAACAGTTGACCGCCGATGTCGAGATACCTGACGAGGAGATAGAGCAGTATTACGAGGCGAACAAGGACCAGTTCATCGAGGATGCGGCGGTGCATGTGGCACACATCCTCTTCAACCCGGAAGACAAGGCGACAGCCGAGGAGGTCCTTGCGGAGATAAGGGCCGGCGGCGACTTCGCCGCGCTCGCCAAGGAGTACTCGCAAGACCCCACGTCCGCAGAGAGCGGCGGCGACCTCGGATGGCCGACGACACCTTACGTGCCGGAGTTCCAGGCCGCGGCCGAAGAGCTCGAGCCGGGTGAGGTCTCCGACCTGGTGGAGACGACGTTCGGGTGGCACATCATCAAGATGATCGAGAAGCGGGACCAGCGCCAGAAGACGCTCGACGAGGTGCGCGAGCAGATCGAGCAGATCCTCCTTCAGCAGCACAACGCCGACATCTACCAGAAGTTCATAGATGACCTGCGGGCCGAGGCAGAGATAGAGATACTGATCCCCGAGCTCCAGGTGCCGGTGTCCGGTGAGACCACCGGCACGACCGGGGAGACCGAACAGCCATAGGCTGAAACCGCATAAGGGAGACTCCGGTGGGTTCTATCGTGATCGTCGGCGTGGGATACGACGACTCAGAGCCCCTCTCTGAAGGCACGGTCAGGCGCCTGAAGGACGCTGCTCATGTGGTAGTGCCCTCGGCAGGCAGCAGAGTGGCTGCGATACTCTCGGAAGCGGGCATAGACTCCGTTCCGCTCTCGGGGATAGGCCTCTCGCTCGACATGCCCGGGGGACGTCTCGCAGAAGGTCTGGTGGACCTCGCCGAAGAAGGAGAGGTCGCGTTCGTCAGTGCCGGCTATCCTTTCCTGAAAGAGGGACTGTTGAGGGGGTTGCTGTCGAGGGTCTCTGCAGACCTGGAGGTCTGTCCCACGCTGAACCCGCTCCAAGTCATCCTGGTGGCTTTCGACATCGACTTGACCGCCGACCTCGATATCGTGGACATCGGGAACCTCGCTCCCACCTTCGACCAACGTGACTCCCACCTGGTCGTCACAGGCATCCGCAACCGCATCCTTGCCCGCAAGGCCTCCGAACGCCTGACCGCGGTCTATCCGCCGGACCACCAGGTGGTGGTCGCGAGTTCTTCTGCTGACGGCAGGTACATGCTCTCCCTCCACGATGCAAGCCGTCTTGATGAAGCCGACCCGGGGGATGACGCCGTGCTCTACGTCGCCCCCTACCATATGGCGCCTCCGGCGGGCTTCGACGAGCTGGTGCGCCTGATCGCACTCCTGCGTGCTCCCGAGGGCTGCCCCTGGGACAGGGCGCAGACCCATCTCTCTCTGCGCAGGCACATGCTGGAGGAGGCGTACGAGGCGGTCGCGGCCATAGAGGCCGAGGACAGCGATGCGCTGGCAGGCGAGCTCGGAGACGTCCTCCTCCAGATACTCCTGCACTCCCAGATCGCTGCCGAGCATGGCGATTTCACGATAGACGACGTCGTGGCCGGGATCGCTGCCAAGATAAGAAGGCGTCACCCACACGTGTTCGCGGACGTCTCCGCAGAGACGCCGGAGCAGGTCGGCGAACGCTGGGATGCCATAAAGCGTGAGGAGAAGGGTGGAGGCGGCCTGCTGGACGACGTGCCGGCCTCGCTTCCCGCCCTCATGCGTGCCCAGAAGATATCCCGACGTGTGGTAGGTGTAGGCTTCGAGTGGGAGACGTTGGACGACGTGTGGGAGAAGTTCGCCGAGGAGGTCGAAGAACTCAAGGAGACCGAGCCGGGCTCGCCGGAGGCGGCCGAAGAGATAGGCGACCTGCTGTTCACCCTGGTCAACGTGGCGAGAAAGCAGGGTATAGATGCCGAAGAGGCTCTTCGGGGGAGTTGCGGGAAGTTCATCGCCCGCTGGCGGATGATGGAGCGGGAGGCTTCCCGACAAGGCTTGGACATCGGTGATCTCGGGATGGACGAGATGGAGCGCATGTGGCAAGAAGCGAAGAAGCATGAGGGCGAGGAGGAAGAGCCTGAGTCCGGAGACTCGGCCTCTTCCGACCTGAGCCGGGAGGAGAGGTAGGAAGATGGGATGCATCGTCGACGTTTACGCCAGAGAGGTCCTGGACTCTCGCGGGAACCCCACCGTGGAGGTCGAGGTGATGCTCGACGACGGCTCGTTCGGTCGGGCCCAGGTACCGTCCGGCGCATCCACCGGCCAGTTCGAGGCGGTGGAGCTCCGGGACACGGACTCCGAGCGCTACGGCGGGAAAGGCGTGAGAGGTGCTGTGGCGAACGTCAATGACGTCATAGCCCCGGAGATAGTGGGTCTGGACGCCACGGACCAGAGGATGGTGGATGCGACCCTGATCGCTCTGGACGGCACCTCCAACAAATCGAAGTTGGGGGCCAACGCCATCCTGGGCGTCTCGCTCGCGGTGGCCAAGGCAGCTGCTGAGTCGTGTGAGCTGACGTTGTACTCGTATATCGGAGGGGTCGACGCACACCTGCTTCCGATGCCGATGATGAACATACTCAACGGCGGAGCCCACGCCGACAACAACGTGGACCTGCAGGAGTTCATGGTCATGCCTGTGGGTGCCGAGAGCTTCGCGGAAGGCTTGCGCATGTGTGCCGAGGTCTACCACACGCTCAAAGGCGTCCTGCACGATCGCGGGCTGGGCACCGGCGTGGGCGATGAGGGTGGTTTCGCCCCCGACCTCGCCAGCAACGAGGATGCGCTCAAGATCATCGTGGAGGCGGTCGAGAAGGCCGGCTACACCCCGGGCAAGCAGATCATGCTCGCTTTGGACCCGGCGACCTCGGAGATATACAGCGACGGCAAGTACCACCTGGAAGGCGAAGGTCGCACTTTGACGGCCGAGGAGATGGTCGAGTTCTGGGTCGACATCGTCGAGCGTTATCCGATAGTCAGCCTCGAAGACGGCATGGCCGAAGAGGACTGGGACGGCTGGAAGTTGCTCACCGAGCGTCTCGGCGACAAGGTGCAACTGGTCGGCGACGACATCTTCGTGACGAACACTGAGAGGTTGCGCCGCGGGATAGAGATGGGAGTCGCGAACTCGATACTCATCAAGGTCAACCAGATAGGCACTCTCACAGAGACGCTCGAAGCGATCGAGATGGCCAAGCAGGCCGGTTACACCTGCGTCATCTCGCACCGCTCCGGCGAGACCGAGGACACGACGATCGCCGACATCGCGGTAGCGGTCAATGCAGGCCAGATAAAGACCGGGGCTCCTGCCAGGTCCGACCGGGTGGCCAAGTACAACCAACTCCTGAGGATCGAGGACGAGCTCGCCGGCTCTTCCGCTTATCCCGGGATGAGCGCTTTCTACAACGTGAGATGAGGGCATCGGGCAGATACGCATGAACAGCACCAAGCGCAGCAAGTCCTACCAGACGGACATCCCGTACCAGTACGGGGTGCCGCTCGACACCGCCCTGGCTCGACGGGAGCGCTTGGCCGACAAGTACGACATCGACTTCGGTCAGGACCGTGTCTTCCCCGAGCTCATCGAGGCACTCCTCGAGGAGGTTCCCGAAGGGGCGAACGTGCTCGAGGTAGGGGCGGCGACAGGCCTTCTCACCAGGCCGCTCCTGGAGAAGGCAGGTCACGTCACGGCTCTGGAGCCTTCGCGAGGACTGCTCAGGCTCCTCTTGACGAGCGAGGTCGCGGAGTCCACGCATCTGACCATCAAGCAAGGCATGGTCGAAGACCTCTTACACGACGAACACTACGAGGTGGCCGTCGTGACGTTCACGCCCCGGCGGGGCTTCGGGCTGATGCGTCTTCTGACCGAGTTGGCCATGCGCGTGACGTGTCACGTGGTCATGCTGCTGGACGAAGACCCTGCGATGGACTGGGCATATCTTGCCAGAGGGGCTGCAGCCCAGGGCATGGACATCTCCCTGAGGATCGTACAGGCGTTGAGCGATGAGCCAGACGTGAGAAGGCGTTCGGTCATCCTGGTGGCTCATTGCGGCATGTGGAATCCCATGCTCGCTCCTGTGATGGACTGGGGGCTCGATGCGAGGCGCATCAAGGTGCCGTATCCTGTCCCCCGTGGGACCGCGACACGGTTGGTGCGCCACTTCCTCGGTGGGGGCGATCGCGCGATCCTCGTCGTCACGGACCCCGAGGGCCTCGATCGTCTGTATGGCAGCCTGCGGACGGCTGTGCATCGTCTGGGCAAAGACAAGATGACCGTCCGTCGACAAGCCGACTCCATCCAACTCGTCCGACTCCCTCGGGACTCGGGGAAGGATGCCCACGAGGCAGGGTGAGCGACTCCTTTCACGAACCCTATACCTCAAGTCAAGCCACAGGTGTTTCCAACGAGGGGCATGTGCTATAGTTCCTACTGATAGCGGGGTGTGTCCGCCCCGCTGCTCATAGGCCTTCTCACACACAGGCATAAGGCATGAAGCGGAAGAAGACGTCGCAGCATGGGGCCAAGGTGAGCGCTCGCGGGAAGAGGGGTGTCCGCGTGCGCTCTTCGGCACATCCGCGTCCGGCTACAAAAAAGACCGCAAAGGCGCGGAAGCACGAGAAGAAGCTCCTGACACCCCTGTCGCTGTCCACGATCCTTCTCGTCGTGTTCGTGTTCTCCGTATGGTCCCTCTATCCCGTGGCCAAGATGCAGTACCAGGAGGAGCGCAACAAGGCGCGACTCGAGGCCGAGCTCGAGGCTCTGAAGGAGAACAACGCCCGCTTGCGTGCCGAGGTGGACAGATTGAAGACCCCGGAAGGCGTCGAGGAGGTGGCGCGTGAAGAGTTGGGGCTGGTCAAAGAGGGCGAGAACCTCTATGTGGTGATGGACTCCCAGCCCGAGAGCGTCACGGTCCCGTCCGACCCGGAACCGCATCTGGACGAGAACGCCTGGCTGCGGGTGCTGGATGTGGTCTTCGGTTTCGAAGGATGAGCATCATGGGCACGTCGCCGTCGGAACGACGAACAGACGCCCGGACGGTGCCTGCTCAGGTCGGCCGCCCACTCCGAGGGGAGTGGGAAGTGATCTCTCGTTGCAGTTTCGGATATCCGAACGTCATCATGACGAGGCCACGACTGGACGACGGTACCCTTTTCCCCACGCTGTTCTGGCTCACGTGTCCATGGTTCGTCGAAGCTGTCAGCCGCCTGGAGGCGGATGGCGCTGTGTCGCTATGGGCTCGACGGCTGACCCTCGACTCCGGACTGGCCGCTCGCATGCTTGAAGCCGACCGTGCCTACCGGCGCTTCCGTGCACTGGCTGCCGGTGGCGAGGACCCTTGCGCAGATGTCGGCATAGCCGGACAGAGCGATCCTTTGGCGACCAAATGCC
>CAYWAF010000002.1:0-4112 GCA_964456355.1 uncultured Eubacteriales bacterium
ATCGGGAGCCTCATGGCGTTCGGCTCGGAGACCGGCATCAAGAACGTGATGGGCCCGGCACCGCTCAGCGCAACCTTTCTGCCGCTTTCGTGGCGGCTGCAGATGGCGGTTCCGATGCTGACGAGGCATCCGAGGCCGCTGCGACATGAGCGCATATGGACCGAACGGGTCCTGTCTTCTCGGGGAAACACCACGGTCGCTCCCTCCATACCGCCGTCCGTCGCGCGAGCGGCCCCGTTCGGCTATCTATACCCCCCAAGTGTCGTTGCCGCGTGCTATCCTGACCACGATATATTGTGGTTGACGAGGGGCTATCGGAGCACGACCGCACTCATGACTGAAGACCGGATCCGCACCAGAGACGTAGAAGAGCTGCTCCGAGCGTTCTTGGCACTCGATGATGCCGAGGAAGCGTACGCGCTGCTCAAAGACCTCTGCACCATACGTGAGATACAGGACATGGCGCAGCGTCTGCAGGTCGCCAGGATGCTTTCGGCCGGCGAGCACTACACCGACATCCAGGAGCGCACGGGCGCGTCCGCCACCACCATCAGTCGCGTGAGCAGGTCCCTCAACTACGGGGCCGATGGGTACAGGTCGGTGTTGGCCAAGCTCTATCCGGAAGAAGAGGAGGAGTGAGGGGCATGTCCTTCGTGCACCTGCATACCCACTCGGAATACTCTCTCCTCGACGGAGCAGCCCGCGTCCCGAGACTCGTGTCCCAGGCGGTCGAACTCGGCATGCCTGCTCTGGCCATAACCGACCATGGCTACATGTACGGTGCGGTCGACTTCTACAAGGAATGCATGGCCACCGCACCCGAGCCCGGCGCCGAGCCTCTGCTCAAACCGATAATCGGCTGCGAGGTCTATTTCGTGCCGCATTCACGTCTCAGGCGCGACAAGAAGCCGGAACTATACCATCTGCTCCTCCTCGCAAAAGACAATGAGGGCTACAAGAACCTCATGGCGCTCGTCTCCTCAGCGGCCGTGGAGGGCTTCTATTACAAGCCCCAAGTGGACATGGAACTCCTCGAGAAGTACGGCAAGGGACTGATCGGCACCAGTGCCTGTCTTAGCGGCATCCTGAGCAAGTCGGTGGAGATGGGTTCTCCTGAAGAGGCCCGCAAGTGGGCTGAGCGTTACGCGAGCGTGTTCGATGACGGCGATTTCTACATAGAGTTGCAGAACCAAGGCATAGTCACGGAGAACGGGACCTCGCAGGCGGAGATAAACAAGGAGCTGGCGAGCATCGCCACCGAGATGGGGCTCCCGCTGGTTGCCACCAACGACATCCACTACCTGACCGCTGAGGACGCCAAGACCCAGGACCTCCTCCTGTGCATCGGCACGAACGCCTTCGTAGAAGACAAAGACCGGATGCGCTTCTCCTGCGACGAGTTCTACATGAAGACACCGCAGCAGATGGCCGAGGTGATGGCGGAATATCCGGAGGCTGTCGCCAACACACTCGCGATAGCGGACAAATGCAACGTGACGATGGGTTTCGGTGAGATCAAGCTCCCTGTCTTCCCCGTTCCTGATACGCATACCAAGGAATCGTACCTGCGCGAGCAGTGCATCGAAGGTCTCAAGAAGCGTTATGGGGATCCCGTCCCGGCCGAAGCCGTGGAGCGGCTCGAGTACGAGTTGGGAGTGATAAGCGAGAAGGGTTTCGAGGCGTACTTCCTCATCGTGGCCGATTTCGTGAGATGGGCCAAAGAGCAGGGCATAGGCGTGGGCCCGGGCAGGGGCTCGGCGGCTGGTTCGATAGTCAGTTACTCGTTGGGCATCACCAACCTCGACCCGATAGAGCACGGGCTGCTTTTCGAGCGCTTCCTCAACCCGGAGCGTACCGAGATGCCCGACATCGACATCGACTTCGACGACGAGCGGCGCGGCGAGGTCATAGAGTACGTGCGCGACAAGTACGGTGACGACCGGGTGGCGCAGATCATCACCTTCAACAAGATGAAGGCGAAGCTGGCCGTGCGCGATGCCGGTCGGGTTCTGGGTTATCCCTACGGCGTGCCGGACCGGGTCGCGAAGATGATCGGCGAGGACCACACCGTGAAGATAGAGGACTCACTCTCCAAGAACCCGGAGCTCAAAGAGGACTACGAGGCCAATACCGACACACGTAGGATAGTCGATGCGGCGATAGCTCTGGAGGGCATAGTCCGCGGCGAAGGCGTGCACGCCGCAGGAGTGGTGATATGTCCCGATGCGGTCTACGAGCACATACCGGTCAAGTACGACACGAAGGGTGGCTCGGTCATAACGCAGTACGACGGTCCGACCGTCGCCGAGATGGGCCTGCTCAAAATGGACTTCCTGGGCCTGCGCACGCTTACCGTGATCGCGGATGCGATCCACAACGTCGAAGCCAACCACGGGGTGCGTATCGTGGCCGACGAGATTCCGCTCGATGACGAGAAGACGTTCGAGTTGTACCAGCGTGCGGACACTGAAGGCGTGTTCCAGGTGGAGTCTTCAGGTATGAAGGGTGTGCTAAAGACCCTCAAGCCCACCTGTCTGGCAGACATCATCGCGGTGGTGGCCCTCTACCGACCCGGTCCGATGGAGTCTATCCCGGACTTCGTGGCGCGTAAGCACGGAGAGCGTGAGATCCGCTACTACGACGAGCGGCTCAAGCCCATCCTCGAGGAGACCTACGGTCTCATGGTCTACCAAGAGCAAGCGATGCGCATAGCCATGGAGATGGCCGGATTCTCCGGTGCTAAAGCGGACAGACTACGCAAGGGCATGGGCAAGAAGAAGGCCGAGATCATGGATGCGCTCAAGTCGGAGTTCATCGAGGGTGCGGTGGAGCGTGGCTACGGGCGCAGACTGGCCGAGCAGGTATGGGCGGACATCGAGGAGTTCGGGAAGTACGCCTTCAACAAGAGTCATGCTGCGGCATATGCACTGCTTTCCTATCAGACCGCTTACCTCAAGGCCCATTACCCTCTCGAGTACATGGCGGCGGTCCTCACCTCTTACCAGGGTAAGACCGACAACATCGTCAAATACGTCGCCGAATGCAACCGTGCAGGCATGCACGTCCTTCCGCCGGACGTCAACTCCTCCGGCAAGGACTTCACGGCCGTCCCGGGTGAGGGTATACGCTTCGGCCTCGCCGGCATCCGTGGCGTGGGTGAGGGGGTCGTGGACACGATAGTCACTGCTCGCAAGGAAGGCGGTCGCTTCACGTCCCTGCACGATTTCTGTGCTCGCGTGGACATGAAGCAGATGAACAAGAAGACTTTGGAGGCCTTGATAAAGGCAGGGGCGTTCGACTCCACCGGATACACCCGCAAGCATCTCATGGAGATGATGGACAGCGTCGTGGATGCTGCCGTCAAGCGCCAGAAGGACAAGGACTCGGGCCAGGTCTCCATGTTCGACATGTTCGAAAGTGAGGAACACGGCTTCGCCGAGGACGTCCCGGAACCCGATGGGCAGGAATGGGACAAGAAGATGAAGTTGGCCTACGAGAAAGAGATGCTCGGCATCTATGTCTCGGACCATCCCCTGGCCGAGATAGCCGACAGGGTGCGGGCGGCCGCCGACTTCTCTCTAGGGGCCATCGAAGACGTCAAGGACGGCACGACCGGCTGGTTCGCCGGCATGATCGCTTCGGTGCAACGCAGGCCCACGCGCAAAGGCGCCATGATGGCCAACATCGTCCTGGAGGATATGGACGGAGGCATCGAGGCCGTCTTCTTCCCGCAGACTTACGAAAGGTATCGCGATCTGGTAGTCGAGGACGAGGTCGTGAGACTGAAAGCCAAATTCGAAGATTCCGACAGAGGACGCAAGCTGATCGTCTCGCAGGTGGAACGCTTCGATGGCTCAGAGTTCGCCAGGCCACCGGGACGAGTGGTGGTGCACACCGAGGCGACTGCGCTGGCGAACGGGCGTCTCCAGCGCCTGAAAGACGTGGTCGCTCACTATCCGGGCAGAGACATCCTCGAGATACACCTCGTCAACGGGAAGACCACCAAGGTGTTCTCCATCAACGGGATCGACCAGACGTCCGGGGGGCTGCGTGCAGACTTGCTCGAACTGTTCGGCATGAAGGCGCTTGCCTCTTGAGTGAGGCGTGGCATC
>CAYWAF010000002.1:4212-12201 GCA_964456355.1 uncultured Eubacteriales bacterium
GTGGCTGCCACACGACTGCTGGACGATGACGCTCCACTCCGCCTCAGATACATCACGGAGGTCTTCCGCGAACAGGCATCGTTGCGCGGTCAAGCCCGCCAGTTCACGCAGGCCGGCCTCGAACTCATCGGCGAGGGCGGTGCAGCTGCGGACGCAGAGGTCATAGCGGTCTTGGCCGAGTCGCTCGAAGCTACCGGGCTCACCGAATCCAGCATAGGCGTGGGAACCGTCTCGGTGTGGCAAGCGCTCATCGAGAAGTCCGGGATGGGCGAAGAGTGGGCCGAAGACCTCCTCGAGGCCGGCCACGACCGCAACCTGGTGAAGACGGCCGCATTGGCCGACATGGAGGGAGTCCCTCCCGAGGTACGCGACGCGCTCATCGCCGTTCCTGCGATAAGAGGAGCAGATGATGCGCTCGAAGAGTGCAGGCGCATCCTGGGGCCTGCAGGGGTCGCCGGGTCGTTGGACGCTCTGGACGAGGTGTGGTCGTTGTTGGACGAGACTATCCGCTCGCGAGTGCTTCTCGATTTCGGCGTGATGCGCTCCTTCGACTATTACACGGGCATGGTGCTCGAAGTGTACGCACCGGGACTCGGCCTTCCGCTGGGCGGCGGTGGGCGCTATGACGGGCTGTTGGGCGAGTTCGGTGCGCCTGCTCCTGCTGCAGGGTTCGCCATAGGCATCGAGCGTTTGCATATAGCACTCGCAGCCCAGGGCGTGCGCATGCAGACCGGCAACGTAGACGTGGTGGTCGGCGGGAAGCCACCAGAGGCGTTCGTCGCGGCATCCGAGCTCCGCAGGCGTGGTCTCAAGGTGGTGCTCGCTGCCGGTCGGGACGAGAGCGGCATCAAGCGACTCCGGCAGAGCCTCGAGGCCACGACGGCTCTGGTCGCCCCGATCTCCGACGAGCGGATGGAGAGGGCTATCGAAGAAGCATCGGCCGAGAGAACAGGCAGTGCCTCCGACGGAGGTGTGCGCTGATGATGTCGGGCACGCCGGTCCGGGGCGGTGGCTCCCTGTCCGCTACGGACAAGATGAGGTTCGCGATACCGAAAGGAGCTCTGTTCGCGGAGTCGGTCGCCGCCTTGCAGGAAGCAGGGATGGACGTCGAAGCCTTGCGCGATCCGGGCAGGCAACTGCTCATCGAGACACCTGACATCGATTATCTGATAGGCAAGCCGTCGGACATACCGATATACGTGGCTTACGGTGCGGCGGACGTCGGCATAGCCGGCAAGGACACGCTGGTCGAATCGGCCCTCGACGTTGTGGAGATGCTCGACCTAGGCTTCGGGGCATGTCGTTTCGTGGTGGCTGAGCCGGAGGATGCCCGCCGAACCGTCGAGGAGCAGTACCGTCACCTCGGCGTGGTGCGGGTGGCCACGAAATATCCTCGCGTGACAGAAGAGTATTTCGCTCGCCGCGGCATCCAGGTCGAGGTGCTCAAGATCAACGGCAACATAGAGGTCGCCCCGCTCATAGGCATAGCGGACCAGATAGTGGACATCACGCAGACAGGGAGGACCTTGCGAGAGAATGGCCTGAGAGTGGTCGAAGAAGTGCTCGCCTCCTCGGCGAGGTTCATCGCGAACCCTGTGAGTCTCAGGACACGCTCGGAGCATGTGACCTCGCTCGCCCACAGACTGGCTGATGTGTCGGTACAATGGACAGGCACCGACCAGCAGGAAGGGGCCTGACGGATGATGCGGCGTATCGAACTTTCCAGTGGCGAGAGGTTGACGGAGAGCGTCCTTTCCCGTTCCGGCGGCATGGATGCCGAGATCATCAACGCATCGGCTCGCATAGTCGAAGACGTCCGACAGCGAGGCGATGAGGCGTTGAGGGAGTACACGGCCAGGTTCGATGGCTGTGACCTCGCCGAGTTCAAGGTGAGTGACGGCGAGATCGAGCGTGCCCTGGACCAAGTGAGCGAGGAGTTCTCCGACTCTCTGACCATAGCTGCTGCGGCGATAGAGGACTTCCATGCCCGGCAGGTCCCACAGTCCTGGTTCACCACGCAAGAAGGCGGGGTCTTCCTCGGCCAGAAGGTCACCCCGCTTGCACGCGTGGGCATCTACGTCCCCGGCGGGCGTGCCTGCTATCCGTCCAGCGTGCTCATGACCGCCATACCGGCAAGGGTGGCGGGCGTGGACGAGGTCGTGATGGTGGTGCCGCCGGCATCGGACGGCACGGTTGACCCTCACGTGTTGGCTGCGGCCGCCGAGGCGGGCGTGGACGAGGTCTACAAGGTCGGTGGGGCTCAGGCGATAGCCGCTCTCGCATACGGCACCGACAGCATCGCACGCGTGGACAAGATCGTGGGCCCCGGGAACGCTTACGTGACCGCCGCCAAGAAACTCGTGATGGGGGAGTGCGGTATCGACATGCTGGCAGGTCCCTCCGAGGTGCTGGTCCTGGCCGACGACACCGCCGTGCCTATGTTCGTCGCGATAGACCTGATGGCCCAGGCCGAACACGACCCGCGTGCTGCCACCTACCTGGTCACCACGGATGCAGCGCTTCCCGACAGGGTGGAAGAGGCGTTGGAGGTGCTGCTCGCCGAGACTCCTCGTGCAGACGTCATACGTCGATCGCTGGAGGACAACGGCGTGGTGGTGGTCTGCCCCGACATCGTCACGGCTCTGGATGCCAGCGACCTGATCGCACCCGAGCATCTTGAGATACACATGGTGGACCCGTTCGAGATACTCGGGTCCATACGCAACGCGGGAGCCGTCTTCTTAGGTCCATGGACGCCGGAGTCCATCGGCGACTACATCGCAGGACCCAACCACGTCCTTCCCACGGGTGGGACCGCTCGCTTCTCCAGCCCGCTGTCGGTCGACGACTTCGTCAAGAAGTCGTCGGTCCTCAGTTATTCTTTCGAGGCGCTGGAGATGGACGGCCCCACGGCGATGGTCATCGCCGATGCTGAGGGGCTCGACGCACACAGCAGGGCCGTCGGTCTGCGTCTCGCGCTCATCGCAGAGGAGAGGTCCGAGCAGGAAGGGAAGGGTGGCGACGATGGATAGCATCCGCGACCCTCGTCCGGAGCTGGAATCGCTCATACCGTACGATGCCAAGGACATCCGGGCCGATGTCGTTCTGGCATCCAACGAACATCCATCCAACCTTCCCGGCGAGATACGCGAGTGGCTGGCCGAGCGTCTGCCGCGCTTCAAGTTCAACCGCTATCCAGATCCGCTCGCCAACGACTTGCGTGACCTCATAGCGGAGGCCAACGGCCTTGAGCGGGAGAACGTCCTCGTCGGCAACGGCGGTGACGAACTCATCTTCGACCTGCTGCTCGCTTGGGGTGGCCCGGGGCGCAAGATGCTCGACCTGCCTCCGACGTTCTCCATGTACGCGATAGATGCTCAAGCCACCGGCACCGAGATCGTCGACATCCCGCGGAGAAGCGATTTCTCGGTGGACGAGGAGGCGGTCTTGGAGCGGATCGCCAAGGGCGACATAGACATCGTCGTGCTGGCCAACCCCAACAACCCGACGGGCAATCTCACCCCGGAGACGCTCCTCATCGACATCCTGGAGACGACGGACGCACTCGTCCTCATCGACGAGGCATACTTCGAGTTCTCGCGCCACACCATGCGCCCTCACATGGAGCGTCACCCGAACCTCGTCATACTGCGGACGTTCTCGAAGGCGTTCTCCATGGCCGGTATGCGCGTCGGTTACATGCTCGCTCACAACGACGTCGTCATGGAGTTGACGAAGGTCAGGCAACCATACTCCGTGGATGCCTTCTCCCAATGGGTGGCGGCGAAGGTCTTCCGGGAGCGGGTGGTCTTCCAATCGGGCATCCGCGAGATAATGCGCGGACGCGACGTGATCATGCACGGACTCTCCCAGGTGCCTGGGATAGAGGTGTTCCCCTCGGAGGCGAACTTCGTGATGTTCCGCGTGGAGCACGCCAGTGCGTTCTGGCGTGACCTGCTCAAGAACCACTCCGTGCTCATAAGGGACCACTCACGCGCACCCGGCCTCGAGGACTGCCTGCGTGTCACGGTCGGTAACGACGAGGAGAACACCCGGTTCCTCGAGGCGGTGCATGACGTGATGGTTGCGAGGAGAGAGGCAGCGGTCAGGACCACAGGCGCACAGGCGCGCCATGCTTCGACGGGGGAGTTGGGTTACTGATGGGCAGGACATCCAGGATCGAGCGCAAGACGAAGGAGACCGAGGTCACCGTGGTGTTGGACCTGGACGGCTCAGGTGTCACCGACATCGAGACAGGAGTGCCGTTCTTCGACCACATGTTGGACGCTTTCGGTCGCCACGCCCTTTTCGACCTCTCGGTGCAGGCAGATGGCGACCTCGAGGTGGACGCGCACCACACCGTCGAGGACGTCGGCATATGCATGGGGCAGGCACTCGCCGAAGCCCTCGGAGACAAAGTCGCTATCCGCCGCTTCGGCTCGATGGTGATACCGATGGACGAGGCCTGCGTGCTCGCGGCTGTCGACGTGTCGGGGCGAGGTGGGCTCGTCTACGAGACCGATCTGCCCATCGAATTCATCGGCACCTTCGACACCTCTCTCACCAAGGAGTTCATGATCGCACTCGCCTCCAACGCCGGTGTCACCATCCACATCCACCAACTCTCGGGAGACAACAGCCACCACATCGTGGAGGCTGCTTTCAAGGCGCTTGCCAGAGCGCTCAAAGAGGCCGTGGAGACGGATCCACGCTCGAAAGGCGTCCCTTCCACTAAGGGCGCGCTGTGATAGCTGTCGCGGATTACGGCATGGGGAACCTTCGCAGCGTGGCGAAGGGCTTCGAGCACGCCGGGGTCTCCGACGTGGTCGTGACCGACGACGCCGAGGTGCTCGCTCGAGCAGATGCCATGGTGTTGCCTGGGGTAGGCGCGTTCGCCGACGCTTCCCGCAACCTTCGAGACAGCGGCATGTGGGACGTGGTCCGCCGACGCGTGACCGAAGGCATCCCGTTCTTGGGGATCTGCCTCGGGATGCAGCTCCTGGCCGACGTCGGTCTGGAGGACGGGGAGTGGGAGGGTCTGGGTCTCGTGCCGGGCAGATGCGAGCGACTCCCGGATGGGGTCAAAGTTCCCCACATAGGTTGGAACACGGTCGCATACCCGCGACAGAGTCCGCTTTTCGAGGGGGTGCCGGAGCAGACGGCGTTCTACTTCGTGCACTCGTACTCTTTAGTCCCAGAGGACGAGAAGTGTATCATCGGGGTGGCAGAATATGGGACTCGCTTCGCGGCTGCTGTCCAGTCCGGCGACCTGTATGCTGTCCAGTTCCATCCGGAGAAGTCTTCAGCGATGGGATTGAAAGTGCTTGCCAACTTCGGTCGGATAGTCAAGGAGCGCTCTAGATGATAGTCCTGCCTGCAGTCGACATCCTCGATGGGAAAGCGGTACGCCTCTACCAAGGGCGTCTGGACGCGGTGAAGGTCTACAACAAGGACCCGGTCGCACAAGCCGAGGTCTGGGCCTCACAAGGAGCCGAGTGGTTGCACGTCGTGGATCTTGACGGGGCTGTGATGGGAGAGCCTAAGAACATCGAGCACATCGAGAAGATCATCCGCAAGGTCGACATCTCCGTCCAGGTCGGCGGAGGCATCCGCAGCATGGAGACGTTGGACCGCCTGTGTGATGCCGGGGTAGCGAGGGCGGTTCTGGGAACCACCCTTGTGACCAAGCCGGAGTTCGTCGCTGAGGCATGCATGAAGTATCCCGGGATAGTGGCTGGGATCGATGCGCGGGACGGCAAGGTCGCCATCGAGGGTTGGCGTCATGGTACCGAGCATGGCGTGCTCGAACTCATCCGCGACCTGGAGATCTTGGGAGTGAAACGGGTCGCCTACACGGACATAACCAAGGATGGTACGCAGACGGGGATCAACTACGGTGCGTACAAGGCGATAGCGGGACAGGTGGACATACCGATCATCGCTTCAGGTGGAGTGGCCTCGCTGCAGGACATAAGGGATCTGCATGAGATAGGTCCGAGCATCGAGGGAGTCATCATAGGCACCGCTCTCTATGAGAAGAGGTTCACGCTCGCACAGGCCATAGCCGCCGCCAAAGGCGAAGGGTAGGGCGTGCTCACAAAAAGGGTCATCCCGTGCCTCGACGTACACGAAGGGCGCGTGGTCAAAGGCGTCAACTTCGTCGATCTGCGCGATGCCGGCGATCCGGTCGAACTCGCCGCAGCCTATGATGCAGAGGGCGCAGACGAACTGGTCTTCCTCGACATCACGGCCACACACGAGGAGCGGCCATACATGTTGGATGTGGCCTCGCGCACAGCCGAGGAGGTCTTCATCCCATACACGGTCGGCGGTGGCATGCGCTCGGCCGAAGACATCCGTGCGATGCTGGCTGCCGGCTGCGACAAGACCTCGATCAACTCGGCGGCGGTGCACGACCCCTCGCTCATCACGCGCACCTCTCGCATATACGGCTCGCAGTGCATAGTCGTGGCGATAGACGCCAGGCGGGTACCGGGCTCCTCACCGGCTCGATGGGAGGTCTTCACCGCCGGCGGTCGTCACAACGAAAGGATGGACGCCGTGGAGTGGGCTGCCGAGGCCGAGCGCCGAGGGGCCGGTGAGATACTGTTGACCAGCATGGACCGCGATGGGACGAAAGACGGCTACGACATAGACCTGACTCGTGCAGTCACCGGTGCCGTCAACATACCCGTCATCGCCAGTGGCGGCGCCGGAGAGCTCGACCACTTCGCCGAAGTCGTCATCGAGGCCGATGCAGATGCGGTGCTCGCGGCGAGCGTGTTCCACTTCGGTGAGTTCTCGATACGCGAGGTCAAGGAGGCTATGGCGTCGCACGGCATACCGATGAGACTGTAGGAGGGCCGAGGATGGACCGCGAGAAAGACCCTTTGAGCATAGACGAGATGACTTTCGACGACTCCGGTCTGATCCCGGCGGTCATCCAGCAATACGATACGCTGGAAGTGTTGATGGTCGCATACATGAACAAAGAGTCGCTGAAGCGTACGCTCGAGACAGGCCGCACATGGTTCTGGAGTCGCAGCAGACAGAAGTACTGGATGAAGGGTGAGAGCAGCGGGCATGTGCAGGACGTGAAAGACGTGCTCTACGACTGTGATGCCGACACGCTTCTGGTGTTGGTGGACCAGACCGGCGTGGCTTGCCATACAGGGCACCGCACGTGCTTCTATCGCTCCCTGTCGGATCCTGACTCGGATGCATGTGTCTCATGAGGAGGATCGTTCTATGACCGAGACGAGCACGTCACACGCCGGTATAGGGCCGGTCCTCGAAGAGCTCTTCGCACTCTTGGAGCAGCGCAAGGTCGAGATGCCCGAAGGCAGCTATACGGCCGAGCTCCTTGCCGGGGACGAAGACCAGCTCCTCAAGAAGATAGGTGAAGAGGCGACCGAGGTCGTCATGGCGGCGAAGGACGGGGAGCCCGGACCTCTGACCTATGAGATCGCCGACCTCATCTATCATCTTCTTGTCGTCATGGTACGTGCGGGACTCACACTGGATGACATAGCGGAAGAGTTGCTGTCGCGGCGCAAGTGATCGGCAGTGCGAGCGGGTCGCTGCGTCGTGGGGAGGCATGATGGCGCCCTACGAGGTCCGCAAGAAGCACGTCGAGCCGTTGTGGGACCGTGTGGACCGCAACCGCATCAGCCTTGCGCTCTTCGTCTTGCTGTTCTTGGTCTCCTCGGTGATAGGGCTGGACCTGGTGCTGGCTCTTTGCCTGGTAGGGCTCTTCTTCATAGGCCCATCGCCTGAATGGTGGGCCACGATCTCTGCGAACATCGGGACCATCTTCTACGTGTCCACGATGCTCGCGCTCCTCGGCGCGGGTGTGTACGTCGCATGGTCGCTGACACGCTCGGAGAAGTGGCTGCTGGAGCGGGTAGGCGCCGAGCTGGCTCCTCTGGGCGAGTACCTACCGACGAAGTATGCGCTCAAGGACATGGCCCTCGCCTCAGGGCACGAGGT
>CAYWAF010000002.1:12301-13874 GCA_964456355.1 uncultured Eubacteriales bacterium
GCCTGGGTGTTCGTGGTGGTCAGCGAACTCATCCTGGCAGGACACCGCTCCTCTCACCTGAAGCACTCCGAGACCGCGGATGCCGAGGGCATGCTGTTGCTCAAAGACCCTTCCGCGATGCTTTCCGCTCTTGAGAAATGCGTCAGGTTCAACAACTTCGTCCCTGGGGCAGGGCCGGGCTACACCCTTTTGTTCTATTGCTATACGGGAGACAGCACGGACGACGAGACCGATCCCGAGATGCGGAGGGTGGCAAGACTCAGGGAGGTCTTGGGGGTGGAAGGCGCTGCTTTGCCGAAAGCCACCCCGAACGTCGCCGTTCCCGCACCACCCGTGGCTCCGCGTCTCGCTGGAACAGGAAGGAGAGAAGTCCTTCCCGAGTGGTCCGTGCTCTCTGAGGGCGTGCCGCGTGCGAGTATGTGGAAGTCCATCGTCACGGTGGGCGTGTTGTTGCTGGGGATCGGCGCTATGGCATGGGCGGGGATGTTGTTCGACGCTTCTTTGCCCAGAGCGTATGCCGGGGGATACGATGCTGTCCCCTTGGGTCACGTTTTTTATTTCACATATCGTCTATTCGTCCTGCTCTGTATCGCAGCTCCGTTGACGGTAGGCCTTCTGGACCGCAGGGTGAGCGTGGGGATAGGCGTAGGAGTCGTCAGCGCCGTGGTCTGGGCCCTTCTCGGCATACCCGTGCTTGCGGGGCCCGCCGGTGACCCTACGGCTCTTGCGTTCGGCATAGCCTTCACGGCAGCGATCAGCGGAGTGGTGGGCGTGGCCTTGGGAAGAGTGGTAGGTATGACGATAACCCGAGGTCACAGCGGGTGAGGCATGAGGGGATGCCTGCTGTTCCTGGATGAGCCTTCTAGTCAGTACCTGGGCGTGGAGGAGAATCCTACCTCGATCCGGTAACCCTCTCCACCGCAACTCGGACACGGGATGTACTTGTCCCGCCCGTCACTGGTCTTGACGGAGACGAGCTTGTTGCCCTTGCACTGATCGCATGTGACTTTGCGTACCATGAGCACACTCTCCGATAAGACATTCTAAGTTCCATTAAGTATATCGTCAACAAAATAACGAACTTAAGTGAAGGTGTTTTTGCGGGGCGGGAGGACGTCAGGTCGTCCTTTTCCGGCCTTCTTCCGAGCGAGGTCGACCCGGAGACCGCTTGCGTGCTCGAAGGTGGCGGTGCTATAGTCCTCGGCAATCGCATATACGCCTGTGACGGGGAGTAGTAGCCCGGACGTGAAGCATAGAGAGTCGGAGACGGTGGAAGCCCGACGTGAGCGACCGGAGCGAATGGGCCCCTGAGGCACCGGGACAAAGGCGTCGAGCGCTGATTAGTTTCCGGCGGATCCCCACCGATAGAAGGGGCCTGGTATCGGAGAGCGGCAGACGCACTCCCGTACGCAGGATCTGAGTGGGCCCGGGTCTTCCGGGTCAACAAGGGTGGCACCGCGAGACAGACCTCTCGTCCCTTGAAGGGATGGGAGGTTTTTTGTTTCCCGTGAAGTCACGAGGAAGGCAAGGAGCAAGAGGCAAGGATGATATCGCCGAGTAAAGAGGAGTTCGT
>CAYWAF010000002.1:13974-53530 GCA_964456355.1 uncultured Eubacteriales bacterium
CGCGTGATGCAGGTCATCACTCCTGTGAGACCCGGCGGAGCTCCGGAGATGGCGTACGATTCCGCTCTCAAGCGGATAGAGGGATATCTCAAGAAGATAGACGAGGGCCCCTCCGGTGCGAAGTTGGGCAACGTGGGCGTCACCGCTGAGGTGCCACTGAAGGCGCACACCACCAAGGAGGAGTATCTGGCGGTGGTCGAGCGCGCCAAGGAGCACATCGATGCGGGCGATATCTTCCAGGTCGTTCCCAGCCAGCGGTTCTCAGCGCCATACGACGGAGACGGGCTCGACCTCTACCGCGTGCTCCGCGCCGTCAACCCCAGCCCCTACATGTTCTACATCCGCACCCGCGACCTTACTCTTGTGGGCTCCAGTCCCGAGCCGCTCGTCCGCGTGGAAGGCGACGAAGTCCTCACTCGTCCGCTCGCAGGCACGCGTCCCAGGGGCGCAGACATCGGCGAGGATGGCAGGCTGCGCGCCGAACTCCTTGCAGACGAGAAGGAACGGGCCGAACACGTGATGCTCGTGGACCTCGGACGCAACGACCTGGGGCGGGTCTCGAAGTCTGGGACGGTCGAGGTAGACGAACTGATGGAGGTCGAGTACTACAGCCATGTCATGCACATAGTGAGCAACGTCGTCGGCAAGTTGCGAGACGACAAGGACTCGCTGGACGCACTGCAGGCCACGTTCCCCGCCGGTACGGTCAGCGGAGCCCCGAAGGTCCGCGCCATGGAGATCGTAGCCGACCTGGAGCCTGCTGCACGTGGTCCATACGCAGGGACGGTCGGCTATCTCGGCCTCGACGGCGCGATGGACATGTGCATCACCATCCGGACGTTCGTCATCGCTGGCGATCGTGTCTATCTGCAGTCCGGTGGAGGGGTCGTAGCCGACTCCGACCCTCTCAAGGAGTACGAGGAGACACTTCACAAGATAAGAGCGCTACACCGTGCGTTGGAGTTGGCGGCAGGCATGAGCGCAGGTAAGGAGGCGTGAGATGATCCTCGTCATCGACAACTACGACAGTTTCACCTACAACCTCGTCCAGCTGCTCTCCGTCCTGGGAGCCGAGGTCGAGGTCTATCGTAACGACGCAATATCGACGAAGGAGGTCTTGGACCTCGCCCCGGCCGGCATCGTCATCTCTCCGGGGCCAGGCACGCCCGACGATGCCGGTGTCTCACGCGATGTCATAAGAGCGGCTGCTGCCGTGGGGATCCCGTTGCTCGGGGTATGCCTCGGCCACCAGTGCATCGCCGATGTCTTCGGAGGCAAGGTGTGTCATGCTCCACGGCCCGTGCACGGCAAGACCGACGAGATCGAACACGACGGCGACGGCCTGCTCGAAGGCGTCCCGAGCCCGTTCACGGCGACCCGCTATCACTCGCTGTGCGTGGAAGACGGTTCGGTGCCTGAGGCGCTGGAGGTGCATGCCCACACGTCGGACGGCGTGGTGATGGCTGTCCGCCATCGTGACCTGCCCATCTTCGGCGTGCAGTTCCATCCCGAGAGCGTGCTGACGCCCGAAGGCACGAAGGTCATGGCGAACTTCCTGGACATAACGGGAGAGGTGCCGCTCCCGGACGAAGTGAAGACGTCCACTCCGGGAGTCGTGGCCCCGAGCGACGGCTCGCGCGAGCATGTCCCGGTCACCTCAGTCGCCGACGCCATATTCCATGTCAGCTCAGGCGGGATGCTCACCGAGGACGAGGCATACTCCGTGATGACGCACATCATGGATGGTGAGGCCACTCCGGCCCAGATAAGCGCTCTCGTCGTCGGGATGCGCATGAGGGGAGAGACAGCTGACGAGATCGTGGGCTTCGCTCGTGCGATGCGCGAGAAGGCCACGCCGGTGCGTCCCACCGTCGACGGCTACATAGACACCTGTGGGACGGGTGGCGATGGCCTGCACACCTTCAACATATCCACGACCACGGCGTTCGTCGTCGCCGGTGCCGGAGTACCCGTCGCCAAACACGGCAACAGGGCCGTCTCGTCTTCGGCAGGCAGTGCCGACGTCTTGGAGGCGCTCGGTGTCGACGTCACTCTCAGCCCGGCTGACATGGCGCGTTGCATCGACGAATGCGGCGTCGGCTTCCTCTTCGCTCCGTCCCTGCATGCGAGCATGAGGCATGCAGCTGCTCCCAGGCGTGAGATAGGCATCAGGACAGTCTTCAACGTGCTCGGTCCTCTGACCAACCCTGCTGGTGCCAAGCGTCAGCTGCTCGGTGTCTATGATGTGCGCTTGACGTCTCTGATGGCTGAGGTCGCGGCAAGGTTGGGCGCACAGAAGGTCCTTGTAGTCAACGGTCATCCGGGGATGGACGAGGTGTCTGCCAGCGGGGTGACCGCGGTGGCGGAGGCCGGAAAGCATCTCGAGGGCGTGCGTGCGTACGAGATCACGCCGGAGGAGGTCGGCATCGCACGCAGCACGCTCGCCGACATCGCCGGTGGAGATGCGGAGGAGAACGCGAGGATCGTCCGTGAGGTGCTCGAAGGCGGACACGGACCCACACGGGACGTCGTCCTGATGAACGCCGCCGCCGCACTCCTCGTGGCGGGGACCGTCGAGGACCTGGCCGAAGGCGTGGCTCGGGCCAGGGAGTCGATAGATACAGGAAAAGCACTCTCGGCATTGGATTCCCTGATCGCGGTCTCCGGGCGTCTGGCTGCTGCATATGAGGACGAGTCTGCGAAGGTGGCGAGGGCGTGAGCGGTTTCCTGGAAGAGATGGTAGTGCGCAGGACCGAGCGCATGGGCCGGGAGTCCGGCGCCATGACCTCTGCCGATCTGGAACGCCTTGCTGCTTCCGGCAGGCCTCCTCGCGATCTCGTCGCTGCCGTTTCGACGGGCGATGACGTCGCCGTCATCGCGGAGGTCAAGAAGGCCTCACCCTCAGCAGGGCCGATAGCCCCGGAGTGTGACGCGGCCGAGCAGGCTCTGCGCTACCAGGACGGAGGGGCAGCTGCGATAAGCGTCCTGACCGAACCGGAGTCCTTCGGGGGGTCGTTCACCGACCTCGCCGATGTCGCGGCCAGCGTGGACCTGCCTGTGCTGTGCAAGGACTTCGTGGTCGACCCGTCGCAACTCTTCATGGCCAGAGGTCGTGGGGCGGATGCGGTCTTGCTCATGGTGAGCGTGCTGGGCGAATCGCTCGCGGAATACATGGATTTGGCCGCCACCCTGAGGATGCAGCCGTTGGTCGAGGTCACGGATGTAGAAGAGTTGCGAGCGGCTTTGCGTGCAGGGGCCTCTCTCGTGGCGGTGAACAGTCGCGACCTGCGGACTTTGGAGGTGGACGCTGCGAGAGCGCGGGAGGTGGTGGCAGAGGCGGCATCCGTTTGCGAGGCCGTGGTCCTTGCGAGCGGGACGAAAGGTCGTCCGGAGGTGGAGGCGGCCGCAGAAGCAGGGGCCGATGCGGTCCTGGTGGGCGAAGCGCTCATGCGCGCCTCTTCCCCGAAGGCGTTGTTGAAGGAACTGACGGGCGTCGACTCACACCGTGGGTCACACGCTCGTGAAGGTATGGATGCGGATCTGTTCGCATAGACGAGAAGGAGGTAGTGAGCATGTCAGAAAGGACCAGGTACATCTTGGACGAGAGGGAGATGCCGACAGCGTGGTACAACATCAACCCGGACCTTCCGGAGCCGTTGGCCCCGCCCCTGGATGCTGAAGGCAACCCGATCGGTCCGGAGCAGCTCGGGGTGATATTCCCCATGGCGCTGATCGGCCAGGAGATGTCGATGGACCGTTACATCGACATCCCGGGTGCGGTGCTCGACGTCTACAAGACCTACCGTCCGAGCCCGTTGCATCGCGCTCTTGCACTCGAGAAGGTGCTGGAGTTGCCGCCGGGCGTCAAGATCTTCTACAAGTACGAAGGCGTCTCTCCTGCGGGCTCCCATAAGCCCAACACTGCGATCGCGCAGGCCTACTACAACAAGGAAGAGGGCATCAAGAAGATCTCCACGGAGACCGGTGCCGGTCAGTGGGGCTCGGCTCTTGCGATAGCCGGAGCGCTCTACGGCATAGACATCGAGGTCTTCATGGTGAAGGTCTCTTACGAGCAGAAGCCGTACCGCCGTGCACTCATGGAGACGTACGGTGCGAAGGTGCACTCATCACCCACGAATCTGACTGATGCCGGCAGACACGTGCTCGAACGCGATCCCGACTCCACGGGTTCGCTCGGCATAGCGATCTCGGAGGCCGTCGAGGTGGCTGCCAAGAACGAGGACACCCACTACTCGCTCGGTTCGGTGCTCAACCATGTCTGTCTACACCAGACGATCATCGGTCAAGAGGCGATAAAGCAGATGGAGATGGCCGAAGCCGAGCCGGACGTCGTCATCGGTTGCGTGGGCGGCGGCTCGAACTTCGCCGGGATGGCGTTCCCGTACTATCTGCGTCGCAAGGAAGGCAAGAGCAACACGCGCCTTCTGGCGGTGGAGCCGAAGGCCTGCCCGACGCTCACAGCCGGTGACTACCGCTACGACCTCGGTGACGAGGCCGGCATGACGCCGCAGTTGATGATGTACACGCTCGGCCACGAGTTCGTCCCGGCGGGCATCCACGCCGGCGGTCTGCGCTATCATGGGGACTCCCCGCAGCTGTCCATGCTGGTCAAGACCGGCAACATGGAGGCTGTGGCCGTCCACCAGATCGCGTGCTTCGAGGCGGCCGTGCAGTTCGCGCGCTCCGAGGGCATCCTGCCTGCTCCGGAGTCCAGCCATGCGATCCGTGCAGCCATCGATGAAGCCCTTGCCGCCAAAGAGGCTGGCGAGGACAAGACCATCCTGTTCAACCTCTCCGGGCATGGACACTTCGACCTGACCGCATACGAGGCATACATCTCTGGCGACCTGGTCGACTACGACTACAGTGCCGGTACCGTCCTCAGCGAGGACGACTGAGGGGGAGGCTTGCTGTAGGGTCCGCCCTTCCCGGGCGGACCCTACGCGAGGTGACAGGATGAGGACACGGGTCAAGATATGTGGCATCACCTCGGCAGAGGACGCCGCACTCGCCGTCCGCGCAGGAGCGGACGCGGTGGGAGTGGTGCTGGCGGAGTCTCCCAGGCAGATGAGCGTGGACGAGGCAGCCGAAGTCCTTGCCGAGGTCCCGCCTCCGGTGGCGAAGGTGGGCGTCTTCGTCGACGCACCTCCGGAGTTCGTCGCTCGTGCGATCGAGAGGATCGGGCTGACGGCCGTGCAGTTCCACGGCTCTGAGACCCCGGAGACATGCGTCCGGGTCTCAGTGCCTGTGATAAAGGCCATACGCGTCGTCGACGAACCCGACGACCTGGAGTTCGCTCGCTACTCGGAGACATGTGCCGCCATCCTGCTCGACACCTACGATCCTGTACTGGAGGGTGGCACAGGGAAGACGTTCGACTGGCTGGGCTTCTCCGAGGTGCGTTGCGCCGTCCCGCTGATCGTGGCGGGTGGGCTGAACCCAGTGAACGTGCGGGAGGCCATCCGCATCATGCGTCCTTTCGGGGTCGACGTCTCTTCGGGCGTGGAAGAACGCCCCCGTCAGAAGGACCGCCTGAAGATGGAGGCGTTCATGGCCGCCGTCCGCGACGCTGATGGAGAGATGCGCATATGAGCGATGTCTCCGGTCATGACGCACCCGCCCCCGACACGCCCTCCACTGCTGCGCACGTTCCTGACGAGCAGGGCTTCTTCGGCGAGTATGGTGGCATCTTCGTCCCGGAGACGGTCATACCCGCTCTGGAAGAGTTGGAGTCGGCGTTCTCCGAGTCATGGGCCGATCCCACGTTCCGCAACGGACTGTCCGACCTCTTGCGTGATTACGTGGGTCGTCCTACCCCGTTGTATCCGGCTCGCAGACTCGCTGAAGAAGTCGGTCTGGCAAAGGTCTATCTCAAGCGCGAGGACCTCACGCACACGGGTGCTCACAAGATAAACAACACGATCGGGCAGTGTCTGCTCGCTCAGCGTATGGGCAAGCGTCGCGTGATAGCCGAGACCGGCGCCGGACAGCACGGGGTCGCCACCGCCACGGCAGCCGCTCTGTTCGGCATGGAGTGCTCGGTCTTCATGGGGATCGAAGACATCCGCAGGCAGGCATTGAACGTGTACAGGATGCGCCTGCTGGGAGCGGAGGTGGTTCCCGTCGAGGAGGGAGCGGGCACCCTCGCGAACGCGGTCACCGCGGCACTCCGCCATTGGGTGGAGCGCGTGGAGGACACCTTCTACGTCCTCGGTTCCGCTGTGGGCCCCCATCCCTATCCACTCATGGTGCGTACCTTCCAGCAGGTCATCGGCGAGGAGATCATCGAGCAGCTCTCTGAGAGAGGAGAGGGCGCACCGACCGCAGTGATCGCATGCGTCGGTGGCGGCAGCAACTCGATAGGCACCTTCCATCCCTTCCTGCGTGACATCCCGGAGTGCAACAGACCGGTGCTCATAGGTGCTGAAGCTGCAGGTAAAGGCATCGACACGGGCGAGACCGGAGCTTCACTCACCTTGGGCGAGCCGGGCGTGATGCACGGCTCCTATTCGTATCTGCTCCAAGACGAGCGGGGCAATCCTCAGGAGGCCTACTCGATATCGGCGGGACTGGACTACCCTGGCGTGGGGCCGGAACATGCCCACCTGCACGACGAAGGCCTGGTACGCTACATGCCAGTCACCGACGACGAGGCACTCGAGGCCTTCGAGACGCTCTGCAGGACCGAAGGCATCATCCCCGCCATCGAGAGCGCACATGCCCTCGCGCTGCTTCCGCGCATCGCCGAAGAGTTCGGCCCCAAGGCCACGGTGGTGCTCACGCTCTCCGGCCGTGGGGACAAGGACGTCGACATAGTGCGTGAGGCGGGCCTCGGAGATGGATGAGCGCACAGGACTCACGAGGGGTTTCCCGGTCGGCTCGGCGGCACTGGTCACGTATCTGATGGCCGGCTATCCGGACCGCGAGACGTCACTGGCCTCTCTGCGCGAGGCTGCCAGGGCGGGAGCGGACGTCATAGAGGTCGGGGTTCCGTACGGTGACGCTCTGGCCGACGGTCCCATCATCGCAGACGCTGCTCACGTCGCGATACATGCGTCCGGGGCGGGATTCGGGTTGGAGGAGACGGTCGCCCTGACTGCCGAGTTCCTAAGAGACCCCGGGACCGACGAGGTCCCACCGGTGGCTTTGATGACGTATCTCAACCCCATGCTGCGCTTGGGCCTGGAACAGGTCGCCGGAATGGCCCATGAGGCCGGTGTCGCGGGGTTCATAGTGCCGGACATGCCGCCGGACAATCCTATGGCCGGGCAGTGGCTCGCCGGGGCGGCCGAAGCGGGCCTGCAGACGGTCTTTCTCGTCGCGCCCACGTCCACCCCTGAAAGGCTCGCTCTCGCGGGCTCCATGACGTCCGGCTTCCTCTACTGTGTCCCCACCACTGGGACCACAGGCGAGCGGGACAGCGTCTCCGGAGACCTCGACGCCCTCGTATCCAGGGCCAGGAAGCACACCACAGCACCGGTGGCGGTCGGTTTCGGGATCGGCACGCCGCAACAGGCTTCCCAGGCGGCTCGCGTCGCTGACGGCGTCGTGGTCGGGAGTGCGATCGTCCGTCGTCAACAGGACCCGATGGCCGTAGGGTCTTTCATCCGCGAGATGGCTGCTGCCGTGCATGGAGCACGCTGAGCCGAAAGACCCGTTCGCATAAGCCCGGAGGGGTATCATCCTCTTGTGTACCTGATACCTACGGAGCGGAGCGACACGGATGCGAGTGGCCATCGCCCAGATCAACACCTCGGTGGGGGACATCAGCGGCAACGTGACCAAGATACTGGAGGCCGTCGCTCGAGCGACGGAGGAAGAGGCGGGCTTCACCATCTTCCCCGAACTCACGATAACGGGCTACCCTCCCGAGGACCTTCTCGCCAAGCCCCATTTCGTGGAGAGGAACCTCGATGCCTTGGAGGAGGTCGCAGCCGCCTGTGGCACCTCCACGTTCGTCGGGTTCGTGAACAGGGTGGACGACGAGCTCTACAACGCGATCGCCATGTGTGGCAACCATCGCATCCTGCGCATCTATCACAAGCAGCGTCTTCCGAACTACGGCGTTTTCGACGAGAGGCGTCACTTCCAGCCCGGTGATCTCCCCAGCCTGATGGAACTCGGTGGAACGTTGTTCGCGATCTCGATCTGCGAGGACATCTGGGCTCCTGAGATAAGCAAGGACCTGGCGGAGCTGGGCGCACAGGTGGTGTTCAACTCATCCGCTTCGCCATTCCATGTGCGCAAAGGAGAGGAACGGGAGCGCATGCTCGCCGAGCGCGCATCGGAGAACGGCTTCTGGCTCGTCTACTGCAATCTCGTCGGAGGGCAGGACGAACTGGTCTTCGACGGTCGCTCTGCGATCTTCTCGCCTTCGGGCGACGTGGTGGCGCGAGCCGCGTCTTTCGAGGAGGACTTCCTCATAGCGGACTTCACGCCTCGCTCCAAGCTCGGTGCCGCCGAGCACATGGTGGAGCCGCCCGGACCCACGGAGTCGGTCTACAAGGCCCTGGTCTTGGGCCTCAAGGATTACGTGACCAAGAACGGGTTCACCGATGTGGTGATAGGGCTGTCGGGTGGCATAGACTCCTCCTTGACCGCGGTCCTCGCCGTAGATGCCCTGGGGGCCGAGCATGTGCACGGTGTGATGATGCCCTCCAGGTACTCCTCTGCCGGAAGCCTGTTGGACGCTGCCGCCCTGGCGTCCAATTTCGGCATCGAGACGATCGAACTCTCGATAGAGCCTGCCTTCGAAGCGTTCGAGGAGACGCTCTCCGGTGTGTTCGAAGGCAAGGAGCCCGACGTGACCGAGGAGAACCTACAGGCCAGGATCCGCGGGACCTTGCTGATGGCCCTCTCCAACAAGTTCGGCTGGCTGGTGCTCGCTACGGGGAACAAGTCCGAGTTGTCGGTGGGCTATTCGACGCTGTACGGAGACATGGTCGGAGGGTTCGCTCCGATAAAAGACCTGCTCAAAGGTCGTGTCTACGAACTCGCAAAGTGGCGCAACGACCAAGCGGGCAAAGACCTCATCCCCGAAGAGGTGATGAAGAAGGCTCCAAGCGCCGAACTCCGCCCCGACCAGAAGGACGAGGACTCCCTTCCGCCCTATCCCGTGCTCGATGCCATCCTGGCCCTCTACGTGGAACAGGACATGTCCGTGGACCGGATCGTCGAGCAAGGGCACGAGCGTGCTGTCGTGGAGCGTGTGGCGCGGATGGTGGACGCAGCCGAGTACAAGAGGCGTCAAGGGCCGTTGGGCATACGTGTCACCCCCAAGGCGTTCGGGAGAGACAGACGGATGCCCGTCACCAACGGCTTCCGCGAGTGACCCGCGTCCGCACTTCGGCACTCATGGGTGGTCTCTCGTGGCCGAGAGCGTCCTGCAAGTCCACCCTCACGACGCGAGAAGACACATAGAAGCGTCGTGTTCTCGATAGGGCGGGTGCAGGGACCGGTCCAAGGGCGGGTAGATAATCGATGTGCTTTGTCCTAACCTGATGTGACGGGTCTTGCCAGTCAGGTCGATGACGGACTGAGCCGAAACAGACGCATCGCCGGTTATATGGAGGAGGAGTCATATGCCCAGCATCACACGTGATCAGGTCCGCGTGCCGGCAGACGTGCCCGCCGAGAGTCGCGACACCTACATAGACAACTATCTTGCGGCCACTCGCGGGACGGGACGTCTGATGCTCTTCGCATGCGACCAGAAGATCGAGCATCTCAACGACGATTTCTATGGCGAAGGGATAGCCGAGGAGGACTCCGATCCCGAGCACCTCTTCCGCATCGGGTCGCAAGGGGTCGTAGGAGTGCTGGCAGGCCAGCGCGGTCTCGTGGCACGCTACGCTCCCGACTATCCGGACATCAACTATCTCATCAAGATCAACTCGAAGACGAACCTGGTCAAGACGAGCCAGGAAGATCCCTACAGCCCTCAGCTCTACGACATCCAGACCGCACTCGATCTCATCGACAACGGAGTGAACGTGGTCGCCGTCGGCTACACCATCTATCTCGGCTCCGAGTACGAGTCCGTGATGATGATGGAGGCCGGGCAGCTGATCGCTGACGCCCATGCCGCAGGGTTGGTCGTGGTCTTGTGGATGTACCCACGCGGGAAAGCCGTGGCCAACGAGAAGGACCCGCACCTGATCGCAGGTGCTGCAGGCGTCGCACTCTGCCTGGGAGCCGACTTCGTCAAGGTCAATCCTCCGAAGGCCACGGAAGACGCCTCTTCGGCCGAGCTCCTCAAGGAGGCTTCGATGGCGTCCGGGCGCACCGGACTCGTCTGTGCCGGTGGCTCGACGGTGGATGCCCCCACCTTCCTCACCCAACTGTGGGAGCAGATACACATAGGTGGTGCCCACGGCAACGCCACGGGGCGCAACATCCATCAGCGCAGCCTGGACGAGGCCGTCCGGCTGACGAAAGCCATCTCGGCGATAACATTCGGCGACTACGATGCCGATCGTGCGCTGAAAGTGTTCGAGGGCGAGGAAGACTTCGCGGTATAGTCGTCATTCGGCCCCGGAGGCCGCGATAAGAGTCGAGGAACGACACCGTCTGTGATGCGAGGACGGACGGTGTCGTCCTGTCAGGCCCATCGGGTCCGATGATTCGGGAGACAGATGCCGATATCTGATTGGTTCAAAGCGCGAGAGGAACGCCGTTACACGGTGGCTGACGGAAGCGGCCGCAAGACAGACGTCCCGGAAGGCGTCTGGGAGAAGTGCCCCTCGTGCAAGCACATAGTCTACGAGGGGCAACTCGCCGACAACTGGCGCTGCTGTCCTTATTGTGGCCACCATTTCCTGATGACCGCTTACGAACGCATCGGGATGTTCGTCGACCCCGATGCGTTCCAGGAGGTCGATGCGGGCCTCTCTTCCACGGACCCACTCTGCTTCACGGCCGCGAAGCCATACACGGAGAGCATCGCTGCGGCCAAGCAACGCTCCGTCCTCGAGGAGGCAGTGGTCACCGGACGTGCCTCCGTAGGCGGCCATCCGGTCATGATCGGCGTGATGGACTTCCGCTTCATCGCTGCGACCATGGGCTCGGTCGTGGGGGAGAAGGTGACCCGCACCTTCGAGACCGCCATGGAGGAGAAGCGCGGCGTCCTGATGGTCACGGCCTCAGGCGGAGCGCGGATGCAGGAAGGGATGCTCTCCTTGATGCAGATGGCCAAGACGGCTGCGGCAGCCGAGCGCCTCGCTCGCGCACGTCTCCCGTACGTCTCGGTCTTCACGCATCCGACTACCGGTGGCGTGACGGCGTCGTTCGCCTCCTTGGCCGATGTCATCTTCGCCGAGCCCGGTGCACTGGTGGGCTTCGCGGGTCCCAGGGTCATAGAGCAGACGATCCGTCAGAAACTTCCCAAGGACGCGCAGTCCTCGGAGACCTTGGTGGAACACGGGATGATCGACGCAGTGGTCCCCCGGTGGGAACTCCGCGACAGGGTCGCACAGACCTTCGGCCTCCTGATGGGGGAGGGTGAGGGCCGGTGAGCCATCCCAAGTTCGTCATGGACTTCGAGCGGGAACTGGTGGAGCTGGAGTCCAAGCTCGAGGAACTCAAGCGCATCGACGTCTCCAGTCATCCCGAACTCGCCGAAGAGGTCGAGAAACTCACTGCTGAGATCGAGGTCCTGCACAAGAAGACCTACACGGAACTCTCTCCGTGGGCGCGAGTGCAGATATCCAGGCATCCGGAACGGCCGAAGACGCAGGACTATCTCGAAACGTGCTTCTCGGACATCATGGAACTGCGGGGAGACCGTCTCTACCGCAACGATGCGGCGATACTGACCGCCCTGGCCAGGATCGATGGCAGGCGCGTCATGGTCATAGGCCACAACAAGGGGCGTACCGCCAAGGAGAACGCCGTCCGTAATTCGGGGAGCCCGCATCCGGAGGGTTACAGGAAGGCTATACGTGCTATGCGGATGGCCGACAAGTTCGCACTCCCCATCGTGGCCTTCCTCGACACCGCCGGAGCGTATCCCGGCTTGGAGGCCGAGCAACGCGGTCAGGCCTGGGCTATCGCCGAGTCGCTGGCCACTCTCTCGCAGGTCAGAGTGCCGGTCGTGGTCGTAGGCATAGGCGAGGGCGGTTCCGGTGGCGCGTTGGCCATCGGCTTCGGTGACCGGATGATCATGCTGGAGAACGCGTATTACTCGGTGGCGAGCCCTGAAGGCTGCGCTTCGATAGTCTACAAGGACGCCTCGCAGGCCCCTCAGGCTGCCGAGTGCTTGATGCTCACCGCGGACTCCCTGCTCGACCTCGGCATAGCAGACGAGGTGTTGCCCGAGCCGCTGGGTGGTGCCCATCGCGATCCGGACGCTGTCCTCCAGGCTGTGGGGACGGCCATAGAGCAAGCACTCGACGATCTGGTCGGAAAGGACCCTGAGACGCTGGTCGAACGCCGCTACGAACGTCTCAGGGGTATCGGAGCATACGACCAGGAGCCGTGATCCAAAGCACGACCATCGTTCCCGTACATGGAGGTGTGTGGTAGTGAGTGCATCCGACGATATCAAGCGCGTGGGTCTGCTTTTCAGTGGCGGACCGGCTCCAGCCGCCAACGCTGTGATCTCCGCAGCGGCTCTGAGCTTCTTGAACGCAGGGATAAGCGTTCTGGGCTTCCTGGATGGCTATGAGAATCTGGAGAAACACTCTTCGGAGAGCCCGATGGTCGAAGGGGAGCACTATCGGTGCCTGGAGCGGGATGACGTCACGCAGATACGCAATCAGAAAGACATAATCATCCGCACTTCGAGAGCGAACCCCGGAAAGCCGATAAAGTCACTCGCCGACCTGGAAGACCCGGAGAAAAACGCGAAGTTGCGAGCCGTCTACGACGCGTTCGAGGCCCTGGAGGTGGACGCGTTGGTCTCCATCGGTGGCGACGACACCCTCAAGACCGCGAACTACCTCTACCAGATGCAAGACCTCCTGCCCGATCTGCGGAGGTTGCGTGTCATCCATCTTCCCAAGACCATCGACAACGACTACTTCGGTATCGACTGGACGTTCGGCTTCTTCTCTGCCGCTCACGCTGCGGCAGCAGAGATCCGCAACCTGGACGCCGATGCCGTGTCCACCAAGGTCTGGTACGTACTCGAGATAATGGGGCGGAAGGCGGGATGGCTCACGTATGCTGCCGGCATAGCCGGAGAGGCCACCAAGATGATCTCGGTCGAAGACGTCGACGACGAGTTCGATCTGGACAAGGAGGCCGAGGACCTCGTCCGGTTGATGGCCGTGCGTAAGAAGGACGGCCGCGAGTACGGCGTCGTGTGCATCGCCGAAGGGCTCGCCGACATGCTTCCGGACTCCCAGAAACCGAAGGAGACGGACGAGCACGGCAATGTCGTGCTGGGGGCTGCCCAGATCGGCAAGATGCTGGCAGAGGCCATGGCCGAGAAGTACACACAGGCCACCGGCGACAAGATAAAGGTGCGCCACAAGCAGGTCGGATACGAGACCCGTTGCTCCGACCCGAGCGCTTTCGACGTCCTGTTGGGGACTCAACTCGGAGCAGGTTCTTTCAGGGCATTGGTGGAAGAGGGCCTCACGGGTCACATGGTCAGCGTGGAGAAGCAACTCCAACTGAAATACGTCCCCTTCAGCGAACTCATAGATCCTGAGACGCTGCGGACGCGGGTGCGTTTCATCGAGCGCGACAGCGATTTCTACCGCTTGGCGCGGGCTCTCGAATACCAGGAACTGTCCCACAAGGACAAAGGCTGCTAGACGTCTTGCAGTGACGGCCGGCAAGGAGGCGACGGATGCCGAACGACGATTCCCGCGAAGACGAGCGGACCTCTCACGAAGAGCCGGACGGCGTGAGGATAAACCGCTCCATCCTGGAGCAGGCCACCGGCGCCGAAAGAGACTTCCTGGCGGGCAAGAGGCAGCACTCGGAGAACGTCGAGAGTGCCGTACGTTACTTCCTGGAGTTCCTGCGCGGTTTCGAGTTCCTCTCCATCGACGAGCCGTGCGTCACCGTCTTCGGTTCGGCCCGTTTGAGAGAGGGCAGCCCGTACTACGATCTCGCCTACGAGATAGGGGCGGCTCTGGCGAAGGCCGGATACTGCGTGATGACGGGCGGAGGCCCGGGACTGATGGAGGCCGCGAACCGTGGTGCCCAGGAGGCCGGCGGTCTGTCCATAGGCGCCAACATACACCTGCCCAACGAGCAGCAACCCAACCCCTACGTGGACAGGTTCATCCAGTTCGAGCACTTCTTCGTACGTAAGGTCATGCTGGTCAAGTACTCCTGCGCCTTCGTGGTCCTGCCGGGCGGGTTCGGTACGCTCGACGAGATCTTCGAGACGCTGGTCCTCATCCAGACACACAAGGTGGAGACCTTCCCGATAATCGCCATGGGCAGCGAGTTCTGGAACCCGCTGCTCTCCTTCTTCAGCGAGCGGCTGGCCAAAGAGGGCACCATAGCGATCGAGGACATCGACCTGGTGCACGTCACCGATTCGGTGGAGGAAGCCGTGGCGACCATCAAGAACCATCCGCACGGCTGCCCCGAGATGGAGTAGCGTCGCATCCTTCCTCTCGGCAAGGGGTGTCGGCTCTCCGCTCTCGCGTATACTTCGCTCTGTGACACACGGCTACACAGGCAACATGCTTCTCGTGGACCTGACGTCGCGTGCCTCCAAGGTCGAACCGCTCGATGCGGACATGGCTCGGTCCTTCATCGGCGGCAGGGGGCTCGGCGCACGTCTTCTGTGGGATGCCCCCGAAGGGCTCGACCCGTTGGCGCCGGAAGCGCCCCTCATCTTCGCCACCGGTCCTCTCACCGGCACTCCTGCACCGACGTCCGGACGCTTCTCGCTCACCGCCCGCTCGCCGCTCACCGGCACCGTCTTCGACACCAACTGTGGCGGAGCGTTCGGCGTCAGGCTCAAGGCAGCCGGCTTCGATGTCCTCGTGGTCACCGGCATCGCCGAGACGCTCACGACCCTGAGGATAGGTCCCGAGGGCGTCCACTTCGATGATGCCGAGGACCTGTCGGGTGCGGAGGTGTCGGAGACGACCGCTGTGGTCTCCGGAGGGCGGAAGCACACGAGCGTGGCTGCCATCGCCTCGGCCGGGGAGCGTCTGGTCAAGCTCGCGACCATCATGGTGGACGGGAAGCGCGCACTCGGACGCGGTGGTATGGGGGCCGTCATGGGGTCCAAGCGCCTCAAAGCGATCGTGGTCTCCGGAGACGTTGCTCCTTCCGTGGCACACCGTGACGACCTCGATTTCTTCCTCTACGAAGTGAAGAAAGTCATCAAATCCAACCCGGTCACTAGCACGGCGCTGCCTCGCTTCGGTACCCCGATGCTCGTCGAGATACTCGGCAGGCGCGGACTGATGCCGGCGTCGAACTTCCGTGCGTCAGGGAGTGCGTTCGTAGACGCTCTTTCCGGCGAGCGTCTTGCCGAGGAGTTCTCATCCTCCCGTTCCGGCTGCTGGGGCTGCCCGATCCAGTGCGGGCGCAAGACTCGCACGAGTTCGGGGGAGGGCCACGGGCCGGAGTACGAGACGTTATGGGCACTGGGGGCCGACCTCGGGATCGACGACCTGGAAACCGTGGTGGACCTCAGCCATCTCTGCAACGAGCTCGGCCTCGACACCATATCGGTGGGCGGAACCCTTGCCTGCGCCATTGAGATAGCGGAAGACGACACGACCATACCCTTGCGTGCGGGAGACGCCGCCTCCATCCGAGCGGCGATCGAAGCACTGGCCGAGCGCGATGGGGACCTCGGAGACGCGCTGGCCGAGGGTTCGCGCGTCTTCGCAGACCGTCACGGGCGTCCCGATGCGGCCATGCAGGTCAAAGGTCTCGAGCTCCCGGCCTACGACCCGCGCGGCATGCAAGGCCAGGGTCTCGGTTATGCGACGAGCAACCGGGGCGGCTGTCATCTGCGCGGCAACATGCTCGGGTTCGAGGTGCTGGGGACACCCAAGCTGGTGGACCGCACCGCGAACGCCGGGAAGGCGGGCCTGCTCATCGTGGCCCAGCACCTGGGTGCCGTCCTGGACTCCCTCGCACTCTGTAAGTTCACCTCCTTCGCTCTCTCCGAGGAGCACTATGCCCGTCTCTACTCCGCGGTCACCGGCCTGAAGGTGAGTGGTCAGGACCTCATGCTGGCGGGTGAACGTATCTGGAACCTGGAGCGTCTCTACAACCTGCGTGAGGGCTTCGATGCTTCCGATGACCGTCTCCCGACCCGCCTGCTCGAAGAGCCGGACGCTGCCGGCGAGGTCGTGCATCTCGATGAGATGCTGGAGGAGTACTATCGCTTCAGAGGTTGGAGTCCCGATGGCGTACCGACCATCGGGAAACTCGAACGGCTGGGCCTGGCGGACCTGGCGGGGGAGGTGAAAGGCGTTGTATGAGCAGTTCGCAGCGATAGGGCGCGACCTCTTCGTCTCGGGAGCCATCTCCAGCCATGGCGGCAACATGAGCGTGCGGGTGGGCGACCGGGTGCTCATAACCCGGCGTGGCTCCATGCTCGGACGCCTGACCGAGAGCGACATCATCGAGACAGCGCTCGAGCACGACGACTCCGAGATCGCCCTGGCCTCCACTGAGATCGTGGTCCACCGTGCGATCTATGCCAAGACCGATGCGCTCGCAGTGGTGCACGCCCATCCGGTGCACACGATCATGCGCTCGCTCATCGAGGACGAGATCGTGCCGATAGACTCGGAGGCCAGTTATCTCCTCCACAAGGTCCCTGTCTTCTCGCTGCCACTCACCGCAGGCTCTGCCGAGGTGGCTGAGGCGGTCTCCGAGGGGCTCAAAGAGTACAAGTGCGTCATGCTGCGCGGCCACGGTCCTTTCGCCATCGGCACGGTGCTCGAGGAGGCGTTCCAGTGGGTCTCCACACTGGAGCAGGCATGCAAGATACTCGACCTGCGAGACCAGATGGGCGTGGAGGTCAAGGAGTACAGGGAGCATGGAGAGGATTACGGTAGGTGGTGAGCTCTGAAGACCTGCCTTCCGGAAAGCGGATAGTAAGAGCCTATCTCCTCATCTACGGGATGTTCACGCTCGCCACTTCCCTCATCTGGGGCATCAACACGCTCTTCTTGCTCGATGCGGGGCTGGACATATTCCAGGTCATGGTCGTCAACGGGGTCTTCAGTGCAGGGCTGGTGTTCTTCGAGGTGCCCACAGGGGTCATCGCGGACACCATCGGCAGGAAGGCATCCTTCCTCATAGGCATCGTCGTGCTCTTCGTCTCCACGTTGATGTACCTGGTCTCTGCCGGTCATGAGTGGGGGATGTGGGGCTTCTGCCTCGCCTCGCTCCTTCTCGGCCTCGGGTACACGTTCCAGACCGGAGCGGTGGACGCCTGGTTGGTCGACGCCTTGGACCACGTAGGGTGCGAGACATCCAAGGAGACGGTCTTCGCTAAGGGCGGGATGATCTTCGGGATAGCCATGTTCGCCGGCACCTTGGCGGGCGGCCTTCTCGGGCAGGTCGACCTCACGTTGCCGTACGTCGCCCGTGCGGGGATAC
Organism: uncultured Eubacteriales bacterium; assembly: GCA_964456355.1. Lineage (GTDB taxonomy): Bacteria > Actinomycetota > Coriobacteriia > Anaerosomatales > CAYWAF01 > CAYWAF01. The sequence goes on from CAYWAF010000002.1 coordinate 31,537, forward strand.
TCGTGGTGGCTTTTCTCATGGCGGCCGTGATGATGCAAGAGGTCGGCTTCTCCTCCACGCCGCTCGGCTCCTCCACCTTCGCAAGAGAGGCTCGCAAGATAGCCCGTGACGGCGTGCGCTACGGATGGCGGGACCCGGTTGTGAGACCCCTCCTTCTCGTCTCCGGGCTGCAGGGCACGTTCATGATGTACTTCTTCTACTCCTCGCAGCCGCTCGCTCTCGCCGTCCTGGGTCGGGAGGACCTCATCTGGGTGGCCGGTGCGATGACGGCGCTGTTCGGACTCGCCAGCGTGGCGGGCAACCTGGCGGTCGGACCGGTGATGAAGACGCACTGGGGGGAGAAGCCGGCAGCCATCCTCGTCTGGTGTACCGTGGTGAGCGCCTTCCTGGTAGCAGGCATAGGAGCCGTGGGTCTTCTCGCTCCGGCCGCCGGGAGCGTGTTCGCATGCGCGCTCATGACCCTGCTCTTTTCGACCTTCGGTGCCGTCTACGGTCTTCTGGAGCCGGTCCGGCAGGCGTTCATCAACCGCCACATCCCTTCCAGACAACGTGCGACTGTGCTCTCGCTCAACTCTTTCTTCGACGAAGGCGGTGGCATGATGGGGCAACCGCTGTTCGGATGGTTGGCGAGGGCGGTCTCGATACCCGCAGGGTACATGGCCGGATCCATCGTGGTAGGCATGACGGCGCCGCTCTACCGACGTGCCGGGCGCGCTTCCCGAGCGCGCATGGGGAGCGGGGATGAAGGGAGTACCACCCTCTCCGTGCAGGCCGAGGAGTGAAGTGAGAGCGTGGTGCCCGGGGAGGGACTCGAACCCTCATGGGGTCTCCCCCATCGGTTTTTGAGACCGACGCGTCTGCCTGTTCCGCCACCCGGGCTCACTCAGGTCGCCTCGCGGATTATAGTCGACTCCCACCGAATCGTGCCACGATTCCACCGAGCACCCTGCATCCGCGTATACTCTGCCCATGTCAGACGAACCGGTCAAAGATGATGTCGTCACGGGTGACGAACACCTGGACAACGTCGCCGCCAACCTCCAACTCGTCGCCGACCTCGGCTACGGCGACGTGGCTCTTGCCGTGCCGGACGACACCGGCATGCTGCGCGTCGCAGCCGAGGCCCGTCCAATGACTGCCATAGCTGCCGCAGCGGCCTCCCGGCTGGGCGTCATGCTGCGTCATGAGGACGAGCCGGAGGCGTATAAGGCGCTTGCCACCGGACGTTCCTACGTGCGCGAAGCCGGGAAGACCACGCGTGGGATATCGTTCACCACGTTCGCCTATCCTGTCGTCACCGGCGAAGGAGGCGCTGTCATCGCGGTGGTCGTCCGCAACGTCGCTCAGCAGGTGCTGGAGGCGCCCGGTGCCATGGAGACGGCCTCCATGGAACTGGCCGAGGAGGTCCTCGACGTGCTCAGCAGGCAGCCGCTGAGGGAGACAGGGACGGGCAAGGGATTCTCGACGACTCGCAAGGCAGGGGACGGCCTTCTCCGAGTCTCGGGTGAGATGGTCGCTTACGCGAGCCCGAACGCGCTCAACATCATGCGGTTGGCGGGTGTGGGCGTCCCTTTGCCGCGCAACGCGGCCATGCTGCCTGGGGCGAAGGCCGCGGTCCTGCCGGTGGTCAAGAGGTCAGGTGCGGCATCGGCCACCGAGATCGAGACGGGCGAGCGGGTCTTGGGCTACCGTTCGATAGGAGTGGCCGACGGTGCTCTCGTGCTGGTCGAGGACCGCACCGAGGCACGTCGGCGCGAGCAGGAGATAAAGGTCAAGGAGGCGACGATACGTGAGGTCCATCATCGCGTGAAGAACAACCTGCAGACGATCGCCAGCCTCTTGCGCATCCAAGGGAGGCGCATGGAGAGCGAGGAGGCCAGGGAGGCGCTCTTCGAGGCGACCGAGCGGGTCTCGTCCATGGCGGTAGTGCACGAACTCCTCGCTGGCTCGTCCGAGGCGAGCATCGACTTCGCGCAGGCGGCCTCCACCGTGGTCGACATGGTCTGCAAGGGTCTTTCCGGCGAGAGCAGCTGTATCGATGTCAAGGTCTCCGGCTCCACCGGTCAGGTCCCGGCGAAGGCTGCCACCTCGCTCGCGCTCGTCCTCACTGAGCTCGTCCACAACGCCATCGAGCATGGCTTGGCTGGCACCGGTGGAGGACTCGTCTCCGTCGAGATGCGCAGGCTTCCCGACGAGCTGGTGCTCACGGTCCGCGATGACGGACCCGGGTTTCCGGAGGATTTCGACCCGGACTCCTCTCCCAATCTGGGTCTGGCCATCGTGCGCACTATGGTCGAAGACGATCTTCGCGGTACCCTTTCGTTCGGTAAAGGTCCCGGTACGACAGTGACGGTGCGTTTCCCGCTCCCGAAGGAGGGCTGAGAGTATCGTGCGTGTGGTCATCGCAGAGGACGAGGCGCTCATACGGATGGACCTCCGAGAGATGTTGGAAGAGGAAGGTCACGAGGTGGTCGGCGAAGCACGCGACGGCGCAGAGGCGGTCGAGCTGGTGCGTTCGCAGAGGCCCGACATCGTGTTCATGGACATAGAGATGCCCGTGATGGACGGGCTCGAGGCCGCGAGGATCATCGGGGAGGAGGGCATCGCTCCGGTGGTGATGGTCACGGCCTTCTCTCAGGTCTCCTATGTCGAGGAGGCCGCGCAGGCAGGCGCCATGGGTTATCTGGTCAAGCCCTTCACGGTGCGCGATGTCGTTCCCGCCATGCACATAGCGACCTCCCGTTTCACCGAGGCCAGGACCCTCGCTGACGAGGTGGCGGACCTCAACGAGCGCCTGGAGACCCGCAAGGTGCTCGACAAGGCGAAAGGACTCCTCATGGCGAAGGGGATGAGTGAACCGGAAGCGTTCAAGAAGTTACAGCGTCTGGCCATGGACAAGCGCAAGACGCTGCGTGAGGTCGCAGAAGCGGTGCTGCTCGCCTCGGAGGCCCACGATGGCAAAGGCGACGGTTAGCCGATGCTTGCTGACCTCCTGAGAGAGAATCTGTGGTTCGGGCTGCTGGCAGTCACCGTCTTGTACGTACTCGACTACCGTCTCACCCTGATAGGGCAACGCTGGTACAGGATGGGTGCTCACGAGCACTACGTCCTCTCCGGTTCATACGAGCTGAACCCTCCCTTCGCCGACGACGTGGACTCCGGCAGGGCGATAAGCCTCAGGCACTTTCTAGCCATCGGCAGGATATGGCTGGTGCTGGGGGCCGCATGGTGGCTCTTCGTCGTCCACTGGGACCTTTCGCAGGTCTACTTGGGGGCGGTCGGCTTCTTCTTGCTGTTGCAACTCCCAGTGCTGATGAGGCACACGCAGAACATCGTCCTCTTCCGGTTCGTGGTCAGACGCGGCGGCGTGGAAGGCAAGACCGAGGCGGAGCGCTGGCTCGACCTGAAGACGACGGGCGCGATCTTCTGGTACTTCGCAGCCGCCTACTCCGTGCTCTGGCTGCTCGATGGCAGTCCTCTGTTCCTCGGTGGCGCGTTGGGCTGCTTGTTGGTGGGCGCACGCTTCTGGATTTTCGGAGGCGAGGCGGAGGAGGACGATCCCGGGCAGGATGCATGAGATGCCTCGTGACAATCGAACTCGGACGAAAGAGATGTCCCGGCGTCACCGGGAGCCGGTCCGGAGAGCGATGATGAGCGCCATCACCCGGGCTCGGCGCCGGGGGTGACGAACAGTCGTCTCGCTGCTATCACGAAGAGCACAAGAGCCGCTATCGCCAACGGAGACTCGAACGCGTGCAACAAGCCCGTTCGGCCGACCTCTCCGACGACTGCCTGGCCACCGATATATGTGAAGAATCCGAAGTCCCACAAAGCATGGATGACCATCAACACGACAAGACTTCCGGTCACGCGCCTTGTGGCATAGAACACGCTGCCCAGTACGAATGCCATGCCGATCTGGCGGAGTGTCTCCCCGAGACCTTGGCCGAGAAAGAGGTTCATGCCGTGCAGCGCTCCGAAAAACAGCGACGACAGCAACCAGACCCAGACCTCTCTGTAGCTACCCCGGAAAGCGACCAGGGACAGGCCCCGGTACGTGATCTCCTCGCAAAAGCCGACGAGCATCGTGCCGATGGCAAGCCAGATGAGATATGCTCCGCCAAGCGCGCCCAGCTGGCTGTAGTCGATGCCTATGAGTACGGCAGCGAACAGCAGGAGGGGGATGGCCCACATCCAGCGAACACCCACACGTTTCTCCCGAAGCACGGGGCGCCACCACCCGAGCATGGTAGTGATGCCTGCCAACACGACTGCGCCGACCGCCAGGGGGATGACGATGCCTCGCACGACCGAATCGGTCGTTTTGCCAAGCTCTGTGTAGGGCACCCCCATGATCTTCTCCATCGCGAGGAAAAAGAGCATGTACCCTATCGCGATGCCGAAACCGATGAGTGCGGTCGGCGTCACCCTCAGGCTGGAGACCTCATCGTCCGCGTTCGCGGTGGATCTGTCTTCTTCAACCATCGAGCCTCCTCGTCGGATCTTCCGTCATCTTTTGGGTTCATACCCTGAAAAGCATTCCGAATCAGTCTCGACAGACTCTTGATGAGTCGGGCTGCTCGTGGCGTGTCTGTCGCGCGCACTCTCTCGGTCTCATCCCAGGTTCACCCAACGGGTATCGGCTCGATGGGGTTTTTGTGAATCGATGCGCACCTGATATAATGCTTCACGCGCTCCACGATGATGTGGGGCGGACATAGATGACGAGCAACGACGCTCGCTCGGTCCGTCTGGGCCTTGCGGGCGTTTTCATATGTACCGGTCGCCTGTCAGGACGAGGGAAGGGCTATAAAGATGAAGGAGTTCGCGGTCTTCTGGGGATGCACGATCCCTGCCCGCTTCCCGTTCATAGAGAAGTCGCTCAGGGTCCTCTTCGACGAGCTCGGTGCCACCATCCACGAGTTGGAGGGGCACACATGCTGTCCGGAGGGCACCCTCGTCAAAGCCAACGATCCCGACTCCTTCTTCACGACCGCCGCACGCAACCTGGCGATCGTCGAGAAGGCGGGGCTGGACCTGGTGACGCCGTGCAACGGCTGTTATTCGACGTTCAAAGAGGCTCAAAGCCATCTGAAGACCCACTGGCGCGAGCGCGAGAAGATAAACGAACGTCTGGCTCCCGAGGGGCTCGAGTACCGGGGTGACCTGAGGGTAGTGCACTTCGCCGAATGGCTCGCGGACCATATGGGCACGGGCATGGTGACCGCGAAGGCCAAGAAGCACCTGTGGGGCATGAACATCGCCGTGCATTACGGCTGTCATCTCCTGCGTCCTCAACCTGCCATCACGTGGGACGACCCGCTCAACCCCACCAAGGTCGAGGGGATAGTCGCGGCCCTCGGCGCCAACGTCGTCGACTATCCGTCCAAGATGCAGTGTTGTGGCGGTTACCTGGACCGTGTGGGCGAGCGTGACGGCTCCCTCGCCTTCAACCGCAGGAAGCTCTACGACCTGGAGCGTCACGGTGCGGACGCCCTCATCGTGGTATGCCCTTCCTGCTTCCAGCAGTTCGATCTCAACCAGGCCGCATTGCAGCGCGCCAACGAGCAGATACACATACCCGTCCTCTACCTCTCCGAACTTTTGGACCTGACCTACGGACACGATCCGGAGGAGCTGGGCCTGAGCATGCACAGGGTCGACGTCTCCCCGTTCTTGGAGAAGTGGGCGAGTCGTCATGAGGACAAGGCACGGCTCGAGGAGGACTTCGACGTCTCGCTCCTGGCCAAGTGCTACAGCTGTCAGGCATGCAAGGACGATTGCCCGGTCTGCAAGATCGACCCGACATTCCAGCCGCTCGAGATAATCGGCCGGCTTCTGAGGGGCGAGATCGACGACGTGCTCGACGACCCCAACATCTGGAAATGCCTCGAGTGCTACACGTGCTTGGAACTGTGCCATTCGGAGATAGGCATGGCCGAGACGTTCCGCAAGCTCAAGGAGCTCTCCTTGGAGAAAGGGACCAACCCTGAGCAGATACCTGCCAGTTACGAGACGTTTCTGGAGACAGGACTTCTGGGCAAGCCGAGGGAGAGCGCACGCAAGAAGTTGGGCCTCGGGCCTCTGCCCGAGACCGGTGGAGACGTGATCAAACGGATCATGGGCGGCGAGGAAGCATCCGCTGCTGATGATGCGGAGGAAGAAGGAGAGGAAGAGCGATGAGTCACGAACCGCTTATGGAGCGGGGGACGACGACGAAGATGCCCTCCCTCACCGACCGTGAGGGAGTCTTCGGTCTGGAGCGTCCGCACTATGCAGAAGAGGCCTCCTTCAAGATACATGGCGGATGCGGACTGGTGGGCATCTGCGACGAGTCCGGCTCGATGATGAGCGGGGAGATAGCCATCCGCTCGATGGCGGTCCAGCGGGACCGCGGCAACGGTCTGGGCGCAGGCTACGCGGGATACGGGATATACCCGGAGTTCCCGGACCACTTCTGTTTCCACATGATGTACCACGACATCAAGGCGAAAGAGGACACAGAAGCGATCTTCGACCAGTACTTCGTCGTCGACCTGGCCGAGCCGATGCCCACGCGCCCGGCCCGCGGGATAAGCGACGCCCCGTTACTGTGGCGCTACTTCGTCACTCCCGACCCTCATAAGATCGAAGGGACGGAGATGTCGGCCGACGACTTCGTCGTCCACACCGTCATGCTCATAAACTCCAGCGTCGACGGTGCTTTCGTGGCCTCTAGCGGAAAGAACATGGGCGCGTTCAAGGGCGTCGGCTTCCCCGAGGAGATAGGCCACTACTACCTGCTCGAGGAGTACGAGGGTCACACGTGGGTCGGCCATAACCGCTTTCCGACGAACACCCCCGGCTGGTGGGGCGGCGCCCACCCGTTCACGTTGCTCGACTGGTCGATCGTGCACAACGGCGAGATCTCCAGTTACGGCATCAACAGCCGCTATCTCGAGCAGTACGGCTACAAATGCGCACTCGGCACCGATACCGAGGTAGCAGCATATCTGTTCGATCTGATGTTACGTCGCCACAAGTTGCCGCTCGAGTTGGCCTGCAAGGTGCTCGCGAGTCCTCTGTGGTCGGAGATAGACCGCATGCCCGAAGAGGAACAGGTGCTCATGCGCTCGCTACGTGCCGTCTACGGCCCAGGGATGTTGAACGGTCCGTTCGCCATCGTGCTTGGCTTCAACGGCGGGATGGTCGCCCTCAACGACCGCATCAAGTTGCGGCCGCTCGTGGCCGCCCGGCAGGACTCGATAGTCGCGGTCGCCTCGGAGGAGAGTGCGCTCCGGGAGGTGTTGGACTCGCCCGATGCGGTATGGATGCCGAAGGCCGGCGAGCCCGTCATCGCGCGGGTGAGGGGTATGGAGTGGCCCATCCACGGCGACCTTCACCTTTCCGCTTCAGAGGTCTCCTGTGCCGTCACCGGCTCGGAAGACTCGTGCGAGACCATGGAGGTGGGCTAGCAGATGCCGATCAGCCTGATCCAGCCTGAGTTCAAGGTCCACATCGACTACGACAAGTGTCACAAGTGCGGCCGTTGCGTGCAGCAGTGTGGCTGGGGGGTCTACTCGTTCAACGAGCGGCCCATCCCCGACGACTCGAAGTGTCGCGCATGTCACCGCTGCGTGACGTACTGTCCGGCCCACTGCATCACCATCAAGAAGAACGACCTGGCATACCGCTCGAACGAGCACTGGTATCCCGGGCTGCGCAAGGCAGTCTGGCGTCAGGCCGAGACCGGTGGCGTGATGCTCACCGGCATGGGCAACGACATGCCGTTCCTCAACATCTTCGACCATCTCGTCCTGGATGCTTGCCAGGTCACCAACCCTTCCATCGACCCTCTCCGTGAGCCGATGGAGCTGCGCACCTATCTGGGCCGTAAGCCGGACTCGGTCGAGGTCGAGGTCGACGAGAACGGCGGCTACCGCCTGAAAGGCGAGGACGCGGTAGCCCGCAACATACAGCTGGAGGCCCCCATCATCTTCTCGCCGATGAGTTACGGCTCGGTCTCGCTGAACGTGCACAAGTCGCTTGCGATGGCCGCCCAGCGTTGCGGCATCCTCATGAACACGGGCGAGGGTGGACTGCACGCCGACCTCTACCCCTACCAGGACAACGTGATAGTCCAGGTGGCTTCGGGCCGCTTCGGGGTCAACCCCGAGTACCTCAACCGTGGTGCTGCGATGGAGATCAAGATAGGGCAGGGCGCCAAGCCGGGCATCGGCGGGCACCTGCCGGGCGAGAAGATAAACCGCGAGGTCTCCGAGACGCGGATGATACCGCAGGGCTCCGACGCCATATCGCCCGCTCCTCACCACGACATCTACTCCATCGAGGACCTGCGCCAACTCATCTACTCGCTGAAGGAGGCGACCGGCTACAAGCCGGTGGGTGTCAAGATAGCGGCGGTCCACAACGTCGCTGCCATAGCCAGCGGCATCGTGCGCGCCGGGGCCGACTACGTGTACCTGGACGGTTTCCGGGGAGGCACGGGCGCTGCGCCGCAGATCATCCGCAACCACATCGGCATACCCATCGAGATAGCCGTGGCCGTCGTCGACCAGCGCCTGCGTGATGAAGGCATCCGCAACCAGGCATCCATCGTGGCAGCCGGTTCGATCCGCTCCTCGGCCGACCTGGCCAAGGTGATCGCTTTGGGCGCCGACGTCGCCGCCATCGGTTCGACCGCGCTCATGGCGCTCGGTTGCCATCTGTGTCAGGGATGCCATACAGGGCTGTGCTCCTGGGGCATCACCACGCAGAAGCCTGAACTCACGCGCCGGATAGACCCGGAGTGGGGCGCCGAGCGTCTGAGCAACCTCATCCATGCGTGGAGTCACGAACTCCAGGAGATACTGGGTGCCCTCGGCGTGAACGCGGTGGAGTCCCTCAGAGGGAGCCGCGAGCGTCTGCGTGCTGTGGGCCTCGACGAGCAGACCTGCGAGATCCTGGGCGTCAAGCCCGCTGGCCGCTAGTTAGGAGATGCGTGATGACTCAAGCGACTGAGAAGCGCACCGGACCCATCGAGGGTTACCGGATGGTCGAGCCGAAGGTCACCGTCGAGGGTGACGTGTTCACCATCGATGCGCGCAACATCTACTACAAGCAGATGAACGAAGCGGTGCGCCGGGCCATAGCCGATGGCGCGAAGACCATAAGACTCATGGGTGTGAACGGTCAGCGTTACATAGGCACCGGCCTCAAAGGCCCCGATGTCCGCATCGAGGTGCACGGGACCGCCGGCAACGACATGGCCATGTTCATGGACGGACCCACCCTGGAGGTCTTCGGCAACGCCCAGGACGGCGTCGGCAACACCATGAACGCAGGCAAGGTGTTCGTGCACGGGGATGCAGGCGACGTGCTGGGTTACGGGATGCGTGGCGGTCGCGTCTTCATCAAAGGCGACGTCGGCTACAGGGTGGGCATCCACATGAAGGCCTACGAGAGCCTCGTCCCGGTCATGGTGTGCGGCGGGAAGTCACGCGACTTCTTCGGCGAGTACATGGCAGGCGGCATGCTCGTGCTGCTGGGCATGGACTCTCAGATGAAGGGGCCCATCGTGGGCGGCTATGTCGGCACGGGCATGCATGGAGGCGTGATCTACCTGCGCGGTGAGCTCGAGCCGTGGCAGGTGGGCAAGGAGTGCGGCATCTTCACCGCCGACGAGGACGACCTCGTAGAGCTCAAGCCCGTGCTGGAGGAGTACTGTGAGGCTTTCGAGGCCGACCTCGACGAGGTCCTCTCCGTCCCGTTCACCAAACTGGTGCCGATAAGCCATCGCCCCTACGGGAAGCTGTACACGTACCTGTAGAATGAGGCTCGGGCATATGCATCGATGAGGTCAAGGGGAGAGCGGGTGCCATAGCGTGATCGGCTACGTGGTGGGGATAGGCAAGACACGTTTCGGTCCCTCCAGCCATGCCCTCCCGTATCTCGCTCAGGAGGCGATGGTCGATGCCCTGGAGGACGCAGGGCTTTCGCCGCATGACCTCGGCGCCTTCATCGTGGCCAACTTCCTCGGCGGGCCGAACGAGCATCAACTCCATCTGAACTCCGTGGTCGCCAGTCTCATGCCAGGGGTGCATGTCCCCGGCTGGCGGGTCGAAGCGGCCTGCGCCGCCGGAGGCGTGGCCGTGCACCAGGCGCTCGCGCTGCTCGACACCTACGACCCCATACTCGTCATCGGGGTGGAGCGGTTGAGTGGTCTACCCGGTGCCGAGTTGACCCGCAACATCGGGATGGCCGGCGATGTCCTTCTGGACCAGGCCTTCGGGCTCAATTTCCCTGCGAGTTATGCGCTCGTGGCTCAGAGGCACATGCAGGAGCACGGGACGACCACGCGTGACTTCGAACTCATCAGCCTGAAGAACCATGCCAACGCCCGACTCAACCCCAAGGCCCACTTCCATCGAAAACAGGTCACCCAGTCCGACATCGATGCCGGTCCCACGGTGGCTGCTCCGCTGCGCCTGTTCGATTGCTGTCCCGTCTCGGACGGTGCCGCGGCGGCGGTGGTCTCCAGAAAACCCGTCGGTCCCAGGAGCGTGCCGGTCCTCGGCAGCGCTGTGAGGACCGACGTCATCTCGCTCGCACAACGTAAGACCCACACGAGCTTCCTGGCTGCGAAGAAGGCTGCTCATACGGCCTACGCCCAGGCCGGCATCAGCGCAGGAGACACGGGTTTCGCCGAGGTCCACGATTGCTTCACGATAGCGGAGATAGTGGCCATGGAGGACCTGGGGCTCGCCGAGCCCGGACATGCGGTGGACCTCATACGCGAAGGCGAGACAGGCATCGAGGGCAGGATCCCGATAAACCCGAGCGGCGGCCTGAAAGCGGGTGGCCACGCCATCGGAGCCACGGGCGTGGGTCAGGTCTACGAGGCCGTCATGCAGATCCGCGGAGAGGCGGCCGAGCGTCAGGTGCAGGATGTGCGTTACGGGGTCACCCACAACGTCGGAGGCGTCGGCGGGACATGCGCCGTCCATGTCCTTGGAGGTCCGCGATGAGTGCGTACGAGTGCACCTCATGCGGGACCGTCTACGCTCACGAGTTGGCATCGTGCACGTTCTGCGGCGCCGCTCTCTCCGAGCTCGAACCACAGGACGGGCGGGTGCTCGCCGTCACCGAGGTGACCACCCCTTCGGTGGGCCACGAGGACGTGCCGTACTGGTGTGCGCTCACCGAGGTCGGCGATGGCCGATACTCCATAGTCAAGCTCGACAGGGCGGTCGAGGTGGGCGAGACGATACCGGCTCGCGGCATCACTGCCGAGGCCCGTTACGCGGTAGGCGTGCTCGGATCGGGGGCCATGGGACGCGGGCTGACGGAACTGCTCCTCTTCCAGGGTCACGAGGTCGTCTGGGTGAGCCGTTCTCTCGAGCGTCTGGAGAGAGGGAGGGCGAAGGTGGCCGACCGCCTGGCGCGCGTGATGGACGAAACCGAGGTCGCAGAGGCGCTTTCGAGACTCACCATCGCAGACACATACTCCGCTCTCGAGCCATGCGACATAGTGATAGAGGCGATAGTCGAGGAGATAGAGCCCAAGAAGCGTGTCCTCGCAGAGGTGGAGGCGGTCGTCTCCGAGGACACCCTGATAGCCACCAACACGTCGTCTCTGCCGCTCGATGAGATGTCGGCGCAGATGCAGCACCCCGAGCGCTTCGGTGGCCTGCACTTCTTCAACCCGCCCACACGCATGCGTCTCGTCGAGGCCGTCCGTGGTCCGATGACCACGGAGGAGACCTCACGGATCATGAACGAGTTCGCCCGACGTCTGGGCAAGGTCCCCGTGCCGGTCGAAGCAGGCCCGGGCTTCGTCGTCAACCGGGTGCTCATGCCCCTTCTGAACGAGGCCGTACGTACTCTGGAAGAGGGTATAGCGCCCGCCGAAGACATCGACGAGGCTGTCCGTCTGGGACTCAACCATCCGATGGGACCGCTGGCCCTGGCCGACCTCATCGGCCTGGATGTCGTGGTGAGGATAATGGACGATCTCCACACGCGCCTCGGCGATGAAGCATATGCGCCCAGGCCGATGCTCAGAAGGTTGGTCGAGGAGGGCAAGTTGGGGCGCAAGACCGGCGAGGGCTTCTACGTCTACACCCCTCCACCCGTGTCGGGGTGACCTCAGAGCTTGACGTAGATCTTCCGCCTGTCCAGCCATGCTGCGACCACGAACCACATGGCGACCTCCGCGCCTGACACCAGAAGCGAAGCGGCGACGTTCCCGAGGTAAGGCGCCAGGGCGACTCCGGCCCCGGGGAAGAAACGCATCTGCGTCCCCGGGATGACGAGGTGCCTGGCCACCACGACCAAGGCACTCGAGCCGACGTATATCAACAGCGCGTTACGCCCCATGGGCACCAACCATCGCAGATAGCGGTCATGCCCTTCGAGGTCCGCGACGTAGTACATGGCGGCCAGGATGACGGTGCATACGCCGGACGTCACCATCACGAACGTCGGGGTCCAGAGTTCTTTGTTTATCGGCAGAGAGAGAAGCGATGCGGTCACCCATCCACATGCGGCCAGAGCGGCGCCCATCAATGCCAGTCGTCCCACTTGCTTCGCGCCCTTCGGGAATCGTATCAGCCACATCCCCGTGGCAAGGCCCAAGAGCGCTTGCGCTCCTGCCGAGAGCGTTCCCAAGACGCCCTCGGGATCGAATCCGAGGTGACGATAGGTGTGCCCCATCCCTAGGACGAGTGTGTCTATGTAGCCGGAGATGTTCGCCTCCATGCTGCTGAGGTCTCCCGGGACCACCCCCGGCGCACCGACCCCGAGCAGGACCACACCGTGCAAGACGAGCAGCACCGCGGCCCCGACGAGCACCCAGCGGATCCTCGAACGCGTGAAAGGCCACGCGATGAGCAGCGAGAGCGCTATGCGCTGCAGAACGCCCAGATACCTCAATGGGAGGCCGTACTTTATCAGGTTGAGCCCCAGCCCTATCGCGAACAGGACGGCGACGCGTCTCAGGAAGACGAGGGTAGCCGCTTTGAAGTCGAGGTCCTTCTTGCGGCTGACCGAGTATGCGAGGGAGACCCCTGCTATCCAGATGAAGGCGGGGAAGACGAAGTCCGGCAGCCTCAAACCATGCCACTCCGGATGCACCAGGAAAGCCGGGAGCGAGGCGATGATCGTCGGGTGGTCCATGAATATCATCAGGGCCACGGTGATCGCTCGGGCTGCGTCCAGGGAGACGACGCGTTTTTTCTTCACTTGGCTCTGGCCCGCAGGTCCATCTTCCCTGGGTCCGACAGGTCTTTCCTCAGCCGACATGCCCCTCCAGCCCGATGACGGTCAGCAGAATGGGTCGTGCAAGCGCATCATGGTGGTGTCATGATACAGGAGTCATATCTCGTGTGAGGGGATTTCTTTGGGGCGCTGGAAGAAGGTACTCATCGTCGTCTTCGCCGTCATCGGAGTATCGATGGCGGTGGTTGTCTTCTGGCGTTGGCCGAGGGCCGTGCCCATACTCGATGCAGACACCGTCCTGGTGATAAGCCCCCATCCCGATGACGAGACGTATGCGATGGCTGAGGCGATAGCCGAGCAGGTGATGGCAGGGAAGCAGGTCATAGGAGTCCTGGTGACCGACGGAGAGAAGAGCGACCGTGTGGAGGAGTGGACCGTCGAGGAGGGGACCGACCTCGATGATGACGGTGATGTCGACAGGTGGGACTTCGGCCTTGCCAGGCGTGCCGAGTACAAGAAGGCCATGACCGCCCTAGGGGTCAGGCGCATGGTCTTCCTAGGTCGGGCCGATACTCAGGGCAGGGCAGGGTTCCGTGATGGCTCGGTGGATGCAGGCGATGTCGAGAAGGCTTTGTCAGAGATCGCCGAGCGCTATCCCGAGGTCGGTTACATGACGGTCATGCGCTACCTTCCCGAGCACAGGCTCGTCGGTGATGCCAGGCTCCACGAGGACCACACGGCCGTGTGCGAGGCAACCAAGTCCTTGGCGCAGGCGCGCGGCGAGACGGCGTACTTCTACAAAGTCTACGTCCTCTATCACTCCGAGTGGTGGAAGCGCTGGGCGCCACGGTTCGTCCGGGGCAGCGACGAGGCTTTCGAGCGCAAGCAGGCCGCTGTGGACGCATACTCCGAGATGGGGGCGGCAAGCACTCCCGATCTCTGGGAATCGGCTCGCGAGAGCCGCGTGGAGTACCTGGTTCCTTCGGATTGGTTCTGATCCTACGGCAGGAGTCCGGCGCGTGCCCGAGGCGGGTCCTAACTTTTGGACCGTATCCTTCCTTCGACGATGAGACCGGCGAAGATCCTTGCAAGTTCGGGGTCGAACTGGGTGCCCGCGCACTGCAGGATCTCTTCAGCAGCCTCGTTGTCGTTGCAGCTCTTACGGTACGGGCGGTCGGAGGTCATGGCGTCGAAGGCGTCGCATATGCACAGCATGCGTGCTTCGTAAGGTATCTCCTCGCCACGCAACCCGTTGGGATAGCCGGCTCCGTCCCATCGCTCATGATGGGCAAGCACCCACGGCAGTATCTCATCGCGCACGCTCGCGCGGAGTATCTGCACGCCTAACGCCGGGTGGTTCATTATCCGCTTGAACTCGTCGGGCTCGAGAGCGGTGGGCTTGGTGAGTATCGCATCCGGCACGCCGATCTTGCCGATGTCGTGCAGAAGCCCGGCGGCGACGAGCAGCGGCAGCTTCTCCTCGGGGTAATCGACGGTCTTCGCGAACACCTCTACATGCTCTGAGACGTTGCGGGAATGACTTTCCGTATAGGGGTCTCTCGCGTCGACTGCAGCTGCCAAGGACTCGATCAGCTTGGTGTGAGAGATCTCTTCCACCTTCAGCCGGTGCTCCGCGGAGTCCAGGGCCTCCACCGTCTGAGGATCGAAGATGATGATGGAGTTCCCGCCCGAGACCTTGGCCCAGTACGAGGCACCCTCAGCGAAGCGTATGAGGTCGTTTATGTCCGATGTGTGCATCGGTATCGATGCGATACCGATCGAGAGATGGAGTGGCTCGTCGGTGCCGTCGTTGGGGCCCTCTGCCCTTCGGACCACTCTCAGACAGTCCTGGTACGCCTGCACGGCATCGGTGACGGGAAGGATCACGGCGATGTCATCGCCTCCTATGCGGAAGACCGTGTCATAATCGCGGACGTTGGCCTTGATCATCCTGGCGAGCCAGCGTATGCGGTTGTCTCCGGCAGAGTAGCCGTATCGGAGGTTGAACGCCTCGAAATCGTCGATGTCTATCACGCAAAGACTCAAAGCATCGCCGTCATGGAGGGCGTGCTTGACCTCACGCGCGAGTCTTTCCCGGAAGTACCGGTAGTTGAAAAGACCGGTCAGCGGGTCCAGATACGATTCCTCCGACAACCTGCGGTTCTCCAAGGTGATGACCGCGCTGCGAGCCACGACGAGCATCGCGACCGCTGCAGCGGAGAAGGAGACTATCGTCTGCGTCAGTGGATCTGATGCGTACGTGGCCATGTAGATGAGGGCCGGCAGACCCAGGATGCCGATCATCAACGAGGCGATGCCGGGCCAGTGGGGGAGGTCGAGTTCGGGGGTGGGCTCCCGGTAGACCGATTGGGGCTCGGTCAGTCGCGTGAGTCCGGCGAGCGCCAGCAACGAGGCGGTGATGACCCACAGGGAGTCCACTGCACCCGTATATGGCTCGCCCGCCTCATAGAATCCCCATACCGCTCCCACGGTGCTTCCCAGTATCCCGAAGGCCGAGACGGTGAGAGCTGCGAGTATGAGGAGCACGTGAGGATGCCATCGGCTACGCCGGAACGCCAGGAGATAGATGACCACCGCGAAGCTGACCACGGGATACAGGATCAGCGCGACCCTTCCCATCACCGAGGTGTCACTCTCCAAAGCGTTCAACGGTGCGAGGATGAAGAGGTATGCAAGAGCCAGCATGAGCATGAACATCGTGGCGAAGTCGATCATGTTGCGCAGTTTTCTCAGGCCGACCACCTGGAACGGTTCGGTCATCAGCAGGACCACGGGGATGAACATCAGAAAGCCGATGGTGAACATGTAGTCCTCGAACGAGCCGGGTGGAGGGTAGTCCCCGAAGGCGAACACGTGATAGGCGCGATAGGCCATCCCTGCGAAGAAGAACGACATCCCTACGGCGATCAGCAGCCACGTGCGCCGTTCCTTGCCTCTGGTGCTCGATGCAGTGAAGAAGTTGGAGAGGATCGCTGTGCCTATGGGGACGAGGAACATGAGCGCGGAGATCTTCGCGCGCGTCTCCGTGGGCCAAGGGGCGAGTTGAACGGCCAGGAACAGGCCGAGGAACGTTGCAGCAGAGAACCAGGCCGGGCTCCGCAACGTCGTGACCTTCTTGCGAAGGTCACCCCACCCTTTTTCTGCGAGCAGCCCGTCCCCTCTGTCGACGGCTTCATGCACGTGGAGCCTGCCCTTTCTTCGAGCCGGTATGGGACATGATTCACTTTCTTAAAGAGTATATGTGTCGTGAGGTCATGAATCGAAACCCAGAAACCACTTCGTTCAATAAAAAGCGAATTGCTGCAACCCCTGGTTTCCGAAACATATCTGAAACACAACAGCGAGAGAATGTGTCGTTGTGACCGAGAGACATGCGGTATGCGCCGCTCGATCCGGGAGCGGGAACCACACCAGACTTCTTGGATGCAGCCGGCGTGTGTATCGATCGAGGAGGTATGTGATGACACCCAAGTTCGACAAGGAATACGTCCTGAAGACCGTCGAGGAGCGTAACGTCAAGTTCATACGCTTCTGGTTCACGGACGTGCTCGGCGTCCTCAAATCGTTCGCCGTGACCGACAGCGAGTTGGAAACCGCGTTCGAGGAAGGCATGGGCTTCGATGGCTCCTCGATCGACGGCTTCACACGCATCCAGGAATCCGACATGGTAGCGGTTCCGGATGCGAGCACGTTCCAGATAATCCCGTGGCGTCCCGAGGAGCACGGCGTAGCGCGACTGTTCGCGGATGTGCAGAGACCCGACGGCACGCCTTTCGAGGGTGATCCCCGTTATGCACTCAAGCGGATGATCAAGAAGGCGGCCGACATGGGATACACGATGTATGTCGGCCCGGAACTCGAGTTCTTCTACTTCACCGACGAGTGCGACACCCAGATCCTCGACAAAGGCGGGTATTTCGACCTGACTCCCCTGGATATGGCCAGCGACCTCCGTCGTGAAACGGTGCTCACGCTGGAGAAGATGGGCATCCCGGTCGAGTACTCGCATCATGAGGTCGCTCCGTCCCAGCACGAGATCGACCTTCGTTACCAGGACGTCCTGACGATGGCGGACGCCGTCATGACGTACCGACTGGTCGTCAAGGAGGTCGCCTATGCGAACGGGGTCTATGCGAGCTTCATGCCCAAGCCCATCGCCGGCGAGAACGGCTCCGGCATGCATACCCACCAGTCGCTCTTCGACAAGGACGGCAACGCTTTCTTCGATGCGAACGACCCCGAGGGCTACAACCTCTCCAAGGTCGGCAAGCACTACATCGCCGGTCTGCTGAAGTATGCTCCGGAGTTCTGTGCGGTCACCAACCCGCTTGTCAACTCCTACAAGCGTCTGATACCGGGCTTCGAGGCTCCCACCTACGTCACCTGGGCTCGCCGCAACCGTTCGGCCCAGGTACGCGTGCCCATGTACAAGCCGGGCAAGGAGGCAGCTACCCGCGTCGAGCTCCGCTCACCCGATCCCTCCTGCAACCCCTACCTCGCTTTCGCGGTGATGTTGGGTGCGGGTCTGAAGGGTATCGAGGAGGAGCTCGAACTCATGCCGGAGGCCACCAACAACATTTTCAGCATGACGGAGGCAGAGCTCGAAGAAGCCGGCATCGTGACTCTGCCGAAGAACCTCGGCGAGGCCATCGAGTTGTTCGAGCAGTCAGAGGCGATGCACGAGATACTCGGCGACCACATCCACACCTTCTATGCCGAGAACAAGAAGGCCGAGTGGAACGAGTACATAATGCAGGTCACTCCGTGGGAGCTCGACCGTTACCTTCCGACCGTCTAGATAGGTCTGTAGGCGACCTATCGCTGACAACGATGCCGGGCGGGGGCACCTCGCCCGGCATCGTTGCATTCCGGTAGTTCGGGCCGGAGCGCTAGAATCAGGCACATGAAACGCGTTCTCATAGCCTCGGATGATGCACATACCCGTGCCTGGGTGATGAATGCCCTGGGCGCTTTGGACGTGAGTCTGACGGAGGTGCCGTTCGAAGAGATGGTCTCTGCGATCGTCTCAGGCGACGTGGATGCGGTGGTCTTGGACGGCGGGCGTGATCCGGGATCACAGATGCTGGCCGTCGATGCGGCTCTCAACGGTGGGGCAGAGATCAAGGTGCTCCTTCTCGTCGAAGCCGACCATCTCGCTGAACTGCGGATGTCTGCTCGCCCGTCGGCCGACTTCATCGTGAGAGGTGCATCCTCCGAGGAAGTCACAGCCCGCATGCGGACTCTGTTGTGGCCGGGAGAAGAGGCCACCTCACAGGAGTTCGTCCGCATCGACGACCTCACACTCAACCTGGCCACCTACCAGGCGTATCGCGGTGCAGATCCTATAGACTTCACATATCTGGAGTACGCACTCTTCGCTTTCCTGGTCACGCATCCCAACAGGGCTTACAGTCGCGAGACGCTCCTGCGGCGCGTCTGGGGCACGGACTACTACGGAGGTCTGCGCACCGTCGATGTCCACATCAGACGCATCCGTTCGAAGATAGGTCCGGAGCTCGGCAAGCGACTGGAGACCGTTCGCAACGTCGGTTATCTCTGGAGTGGTTGAGAGGACGCCCCGTGGCGTCCGCATGCGACGCATGCAGAAAGGGACGCCGAGCGGCGCCCCTTTCGTCACGGTCGAAGGTCGTTGCCGACCATCAGCCCTCGCTCAAGGCTTGATCGATGGCAGCTTTCGCCTCATCAGCGTTCTCGTCGATCTCTTTCTTCATGATCTTGGCGGCCTTCTTCATCATGTTCTCGACGCCGGCCTCCACGGTGCTCTCGGCGATGATGACCACAGCGGCTTCGCCTGCATCCAGCGCTTCGCCCATCTCTTTGAGGTCGCTTCGCTTCATGACCTTGCTGAAGTTGGCGACCAGGGCGCCGACACCAGCGCCTGCACCTGCAAGAGCCAGTAGACTGACAGGGAAGAACAGCCCCATCACGGCGCCGGCGATGAGACCGGCCTTGGCTCCGGTCGCGCGCTCGGTCACGTCGGTGTCGAGGATCTTGACGTTGCCCTCCTCGTCCTTCTCGAACAGTGCGGCCTCATAGCGGCCCACGAACTTCTCTTTGCGCAAGACCTTGATGGACTCGAAGTCAGCCTTCGCATCGTCGACGTTGTCGTATGCGCCCAGGAACACGAACAGACCATCCGGTTCTGACATGGTTCCCTCTCTTCCTCGATGTGAACGTACAGGTTCTCATATACCCGTGGACCGTGTTCTACTCTCTGACTTCTCCCACGAACCTGTAGACCGGGCCTCCCATCAAGGTGCTCTCGCCCTCGATCCCGTGGCGGGAGAAGAACTCGCGCATCTCGTCCGGCGTGAAGAAAGAGCCGGGCTCGCCGAGGATCTTCTCGCCCAAGACGAGCATCCGCATGAGAAAGCCGGTGGGGTCGAGTTCGAGCACCACCAGGCCCCCTTTGCTGCGGACCACGCGTGACATCTCGGTGGCGGCTCCGTCCTGGTCACGGAAGTGGTGGAAGGCGTCTGAGATGATGACGGCGTCCGCGTGGTCGTCATCGAAGGGCATCGCTTCCGCCGAGCCCAGGACGGCCTGGACCGAAGGGTGGGAGGGCACGTATCCGATCATCTCCGGCGTGGGATCCAACACGATGACCTCGGCGGACAGGGCGTCTGCGAGTTTCACCGCCAGTGCCCCGGTGCCGCCTCCGATGTCTATGACCCTCCCGCCAGTCGGGACGTATGGCTCCAGCCATCCGGCGATCTCGGAGACGTCGTCGGGCGACCATCTGTCGGCGAAGCGGTCGAATATCGGTGCACTCCAGTTGAACAGTCCCACAGGCCCTCTCCCAGGGTAGAATCGGACATAGCGGCCAGAACCGGTCGATGCGGTCCGGTCCGGCTCATGTCATTATCGTTCCCTGACGCGGACCATGCAGCTCGAGGGGGTCTCGGATGTCCGGACGCACGCTCGCAGTCATAGACGGCAACAGCCTCTTGCACCGCGCTTACCACGCGCTCCCCACGACCATGACCGCACCCGACGGTCGACCCACCAACGCTGCCTTCGGCTTCATCTCGATGCTCATCAAGATGGTCCAGGAACTCTCCCCGGAAGGCGTCGTGGTCGCCTGGGACTCCGGGAAACCCGCTTTCCGCACGCAGGCCCTCGAGCAGTACAAGGCCAACCGTCCTCCCACCGACCAGGAACTCAAGGACCAGTTCCCCATGGCGAAAGAACTCCTCGATGCGCTTGGGGTACCCCAGGTCGAGATAGAGGGCTGGGAGGCGGACGACATCTTGGGCACGATAGCCGAGGACGCCCCCAAGAAGGGCTGGCACGTGCTCCTCGTCACAGGGGACCGCGATGCTCTGCAACTGATCGACGACGATGTCGAGGTCGTCTCCACGAAGAAGGGGATAAGCGACATCAAGATCTACGATGCGGACGCGGTCGAGGAGAGGTTCGGTGTGCGTCCCGAGCAGATAGTGGACTACCTCGGCTTGAAGGGCGACACCTCCGACAACATACCCGGGGTCAAAGGCGTGGGGGAGAAGACCGCTGCGAAGTTGATAGGGGAGTACGGCTCGCTCGACGCGGTGCTCGAGGCCGCTGCCGAGATGGGCGGCAAGTTGGGCGAGAACCTCAGGGAGCACGCTGAGGACGCCCGCATCAGCCGTACCGTAGCCACCATACAGCGGGACGTGCCCCTCGGGCTCGATTACGACGCCGTGAAGTGGGGCGACTTCTCTCCCCATGATGTGGCCGAGGTGTTCGGCAAATACAGGTTCACGACGCTCCTGGACAGGGTGCTTGCCACGGCTGTGGGAGGAGCAGAGGAAGGAGCAGGCGACTCTGGTCCGGACACCGCTCCCTCCGCACGTGAGTGGTCGGTGGAGCGCGGCCCGGAGGCGGCCGAGGCCGTCATCGCCTCGGCCGGAAAGGACTGGCTGGGCATGGCCCTCGATGACGGTACGTCCGAGTCACTGTTCGCTGTGCGCCGTGACCTGGCTCTCGCTTTCGGGGGGAAGGTCGCGATCGTCGAGGGCGACGATGCGGCTCCAGTGTGGGAGAAGGTCCTGGAAGAGGGGCATCTGGCCTCCGGTGACGTGAAGGCGCTTCTCCACGCACTCTGTCCGTCACAAGGAGCCGACGAAGACGCGGCGACTCTCGATGCGGTCGACCCGGCACGCCTCTTCGACTGCGGGGTGGCCGCGTACCTGCTGGAGTCCCAGCGCTCCTCCTTCGAGATAGGCGCACTATCCGCCGACTACCTGGGGGCTCCTCTGCCCGAGCCGGACGAACGGTACCCGGCCGTCGCGATGGCAGCGAAAGCATCCTGCGAGTTGGCCGGAGAACTCGCGCAGCGACTGGAAGAAGACGGCTCTGCACAGGTCATGCGCGAGGTGGAGATGCCGCTCGTGCCGGTGCTCGCCCGCATGGAGCGCACAGGCATCGCCGTGGACACCGATGTCCTGGCCTCCATCAAGGAGGAGACCGAGAAAGACATCTCGCGCTTGCGTGAGGAGATATTCGAGCAGGCAGGATGTGAGTTCAACATCGACTCGCCCAAGCAGTTGGCAGAGGTTCTCTTCGAGAAGATGGGGCTTCCTGCGACCAAGCGCACGAAGACGGGTTTCTCGACCGATGCATCCGTGTTGCGAGGTCTGGCGGCAGACCACCCCATCGCTCGGCTGGTCATGGACTATCGCGAACTCACCAAGCTCACATCCACCTACATAGACGCACTCCCGAGGCTGATCGCCGAGGACGGTCGGATACACACGACCTTCAACCAGACCGC
>CAYWAF010000002.1:53630-55367 GCA_964456355.1 uncultured Eubacteriales bacterium
CCGGAACTGAAGAGCGGCAACTACAACACGCGCTCGTTCGGGGAGCGGACCGCCATGAACCACCCCATGCAGGGCAGTGCGGCCGACATAATGAAACTCGCGATGATCGAGGTGGATCGTCGCCTGCGCGAGGAGGGCTTCGCTGCCCGGATGCTTCTGCAGGTGCATGACGAGCTCGTCTTCGAGTCACCGGAAGGAGAAGTCGAGCGTCTGAGTACGATGACCCGCGAGGCAATGGGTGGCGTGGTGGAGCTGGCGGTGCCTCTGGAAGTGGACGTGAACGTCGGCAGGAACTGGGCGGAGGCGAAATGACCGCACCGTCTGGCACATACCCTCCGACCCCTGTATAATCCGCTTCTGCGCCCGGGAGGACGGAGTCCCGGAGCGTGTAAGCGTATATGGCCCCGGACATCTCTTGAGAACTGTCGCCTACGTGTACTGTTGTCGAGGAAACGAAGCAGCGAACGACCTAGACGTACCTGTTGGCCGCGAGAGCATGCCAGGGCCCCGGAGTCACGAAAGGGGCCACCGGAATGAGTGAGTTCGAGAACGACTCGGTCGTGGAGAAGACCGAGTACACCGATGAGGAGATGCATGCCCTCATCGACGACACACTGACCGACTTCGACGAAGGCGATCTGGTGTCGGGAACGATCGTGCAGGTCGAGCGCGACGAAGTCCTCCTGGACATCGGCTACAAATCCGAAGGCGTCATCCCGGCTCGCGAGCTCTCCATCCGCAAGGACGTCGATCCTGCCGATGTCGTGTCCGTCGGTGACGAGATCGAGGCGCTGGTCCTACAGAAGGAAGACAAGGACGGACGCCTCATCCTTTCCAAGAAGCGCGCTGAGTACGAGCGCGCCTGGAACGACATCGAGGAGAAGTTCAACGCGGGCGAAGTCGTGGAAGGCGAGGTCATCGAGGTCGTCAAGGGCGGTCTCATCCTGGACATCGGCCTGCGCGGCTTCCTCCCTGCCTCACTCGTGGACCTCAGGCGGGTCAAGGACCTCGCCTCCTTCCTGGGCGAGAAACTCGAAGCCCGCGTCATCGAGATGGACCGCAACCGCAACAACGTGGTGCTGTCCCGTCGCGTCGTCTTGGAGGAGGGCCGCAAGGAAGAGCGGGCCGCCATTCTCGACACGTTGGAGAAGGGCAAGATACTCGAGGGCTCGGTGTCGAGCATCGTGGACTTCGGCGCGTTCGTGGACCTGGGCGGCATCGACGGGCTCGTCCACATCTCCGAACTTTCCTGGAGTCATGTGAACCATCCCTCCGAGGTCGTGAAGGTCGGTGACGAGGTCCAGGTCATGGTCTTGGACGTCGATCGCGACCGCGAGCGCATATCTCTCGGCCTGAAGCAGACCACCGAAGACCCTTGGAAGCAGCTCGTCAAGCAGTATCCCGAGGGATCGATCATAGAAGGCACGGTGACCAAGCTCGTCCCGTTCGGGGCCTTCGTCGAGTTGGGCGACGGCGTCGAGGGACTCGTCCACATCTCCGAGATGGCCAAGGGCCACGTGGAGACACCCGAGCAGGTGACTGCCGTCGGCGAGCAGGTGCACGTCAAAGTCATGGACGTGGACCTGGACCGTCGCCGCATCTCGCTCTCGATGCGCGCTGCCGGCGAGACGCTCGGCACGGTGATGGAGTTCCCCACTCGTGAGGAGCTGGAAGCCCAGCGTGCCGCCGAGGCCGAAGCCTCGGCAGAAGGCGAAGAGGCGTCCGAGGAAGCAGAGG
>CAYWAF010000002.1:55467-58400 GCA_964456355.1 uncultured Eubacteriales bacterium
CGTGGAGGAAGCGGTCGAAGAAGCCGTGGAAGAGGCTGCTGAGGAAGCGGTCGAGGAAGCGGTGGAGGAAGCGGTTCTCGAAGAGGCTCTCGAGGAGGTCTCCGAGGAGGAAACCCCCGAGGAGGAGGCTGCTGAGGAAGATGCGGCCGAAGGCGAAGAGGCGGAGGACTCTCCAGAGGTCTGACGCTGGACTTCGACCGATGGATTACAATCGGGGCCGAGCCGGGAGTCGACGAGACAGGCTCGGTCCCGAGTGCATCCAGGAGTCTGTAGCATGTTCATCATCACCGTCACAGGAGGGTTGGCCGCAGGCAAGAGTCTGGCGTGCGAGTACTTCCGTGACCGTGGAGCAGTGGTGATCGACCTCGACGACGTCGCGCACAGGCTCCTTCTGCCGGGCACCCCTCTCGTATCCCGCATCGCAGAACGCTTCGGCGACGATGTGCTCGATGGAGAAGGAGGCGTCGACAGGGCGCTCCTCGCCCGGCGTGCGTTCGCCGACGAAGACTCCGCACGTGCCCTCAACGAGATCATGCATCCTGCGATAGCGAGGGACGTCATGCCCGGCCTCACCGAGATGGGCCTGCTCCAGAACCCACCTCCTTACGTGGCCCTGGACGTTCCCATGCTCGTGGAAGCCCCGCTCTTCGCCGAGGTGGCCGACGTGGTGGTCGCGATATCCGCCCCGGAGGAGACGAGGGTCCGCCGGGCCGTGGAGCGAGGGATGGACGAGGAAGACGCCCGCGCTCGCATCGCATGTCAAGCCACCGATGAGGAGCGTGCCGAGATGGCCGATGCCGTCATAGAGAACACAGGCACGAAAGAGCAGTTCCTGTCCGCCCTCGAGCGCTTCTGGGACGAGGTGGTGGAGGTTGCCACGTAGCAGCCTCTTCGCTCCGCATCGGATCGCACTCGCCGGGGTCGTGCTCCTTCTCGCCGTCCTCACTTTCCTGTTCTTGCGAGGTCCGCAGTTCTGGCAGCGCTGGTACTATCCGCTGCCTGAGGAGCACATCGCCTCCATAGCCGAGTCGGCAGAGCGCCATCAGGTCAACCCCTACCTCATCGCGGCGATGATCGATGCGGAGTCGGATTGGCGTGCCGATACCGTCTCGGAGGCCGGCGCGGTCGGGCTGATGCAGGTGATGCCGGAGACTGCCGAGGAGATGCGACGCATGGGGTTGGTGGACCCGTCCGTCGTGGGAGAGGGAGGACTCCAGGACCCGGCGGTCAACATCGAGTACGGTACGGCATACTTCCGCTTCCTCGTGGAGAGGTATCACGAGATCGAGACCGCACTCGCCGCATACAACGCCGGCATGTCGAACGTGGACGAATGGGTAGAAGCCGAAGGAGACATCCGTGAGCGGATCGAGTTCCCCGAGACGCGCCATTACGTGCTCAGGGTCATGCGTGCGCGTGATGTCTACGAAGAACTCTATCCGGACGCGTTCCCCTCATGGAGCGAGTGAGCAGTGAGCGAGAGACGCTTCAAGGTACATGCACCGTTCGGCCCTGCAGGTGACCAGCCCAAGGCGATAGACGAGCTCGCCTCGGGCATAGCCGAGGGCATGCGTCACCAGACGCTCCTCGGGGTCACCGGCTCGGGCAAGACGTTCACCATCGCCAACCTCATCGAGCGCGTGCAGAAGCCCACTCTCATCATGGCTCCCAACAAGACGCTCGCAGCTCAACTCGCAGCCGAGCTGCGCGAGTTCCTCTCCGACAACGCCGTGGTCTACTTCGTCTCCTACTACGACTACTACCAACCGGAGGCCTACGTGCCTTCGACCGATACCTTCATCGAGAAGGACGCCTCCATAAACGAGGAGGTCGAGAAGTTGAGGCATGCGGCCACGGCGGCCCTGCTCTCACGGCCCGACGTGGTGGTCGTGGCGAGCGTATCCTGCATCTACGGCATCGGCTCGCCGGAGGACTATGCCGGTCTTGCAGTGATGCTCGCTGTCGGCGAGACCTACGACCGCGAGGACCTCATCCACGACCTCATCGAGATCCAATACGACCGCAACGACTACGAACCGACCCGGGGGACCTTCCGTGTCAGAGGTGACGTCGTCGAGGTGTTCCCTCCCTACGCCGACCATCCCGTGCGCGTCGAGCTGTTCGGCGAGGAGATCGAGTCCGTGGCCGAGGTCGATCACCTGACGGGAGAGGTGATAGCGGAACTCGACCGCCTCCCGGTGTGGCCGGCGACGCACTACGTCACGCGCACAGAAAGGCTGCAGGCGGCGCTCACCACCATACGAGACGAACTCGCAGAGCAGCTTGCGCGCTTCAAGGAGGAAGGGAAGCTGCTCGAGGCGCAACGTCTCGAGATGCGGGTCGAATACGACCTGGAGATGCTCGAGACGATGGGCTTCTGCTCGGGGATAGAGAACTACTCCCGGCATCTGGACGGGCGCAAGCCCGGCGAGCCACCTCACACCCTCATCGACTACTTCCCGGAAGACTTCCTCTGCGTGATAGACGAGTCGCATATCACCGTTCCCCAGATAGGAGGGATGTACGAGGGCGACAGGTCGCGCAAGCTCACTCTCGTCGAGCATGGTTTCCGGCTTCCCAGCGCTCTGGACAACCGCCCACTCAAGTTCGACGAGTTCGAGCGCCGCATCCCGAGGTTCGTCTACGTCTCCGCCACGCCCGGTGACTACGAACACCGCGTCTCCGAGCAGGTGGTGGAGCAGATAATCCGTCCCACCGGGCTCGTCGACCCTCAGATAGTCGTGCGCCCGGTCAAAGGACAGGTCGACGACCTCATCGCCGAGGTCAAGGAGCGCGTGGAGCGAGACGAGCGTGTCCTGGTCACTACGCTCACAAAGAAGATGGCCGAGGACCTGACCGACTACCTCTTCGAGCAGGGAGTCAAGGCCAGGTACCTGCACAGCGACATCGGGACGCTGGAGCGCGTGGAGATA
>CAYWAF010000003.1:0-29309 GCA_964456355.1 uncultured Eubacteriales bacterium
TCGGCGGTCATGTCCATCTGCTCGCCGATCTCCTCGGGCGTGGGCTCGCGTCCGAGGTCCTGGAGGAGTTGACGCTGCACGCGGATGAGTTTGTTGATCGTCTCGACCATGTGTACCGGTATGCGGATGGTGCGTGCCTGGTCGGCTATGGCGCGGGTGATCGCCTGGCGTATCCACCAGGTCGCATACGTCGAGAACTTGTACCCTTTGGTGTAGTCGAACTTCTCGACCGCGCGTATCAGGCCGAGATTGCCCTCTTGGATGAGGTCGAGGAAGAGCATCCCGCGACCTACGTAGCGTTTCGCGATGGAGACCACGAGCCGCAGGTTGGCCTCGACCAACTGCTGCTTGGCCTCCAGGCCCACCTGCTCTATCCTGCGCAGGCGTCGCATCTCTGCGCGGTCCAGCTTCATCTTCTTGGTCTCTGCTTCCTCGAGCTTGGCAGTGGCCTCCAGTCCGGCCTCTATCTTCATGGCCAGGTCGACCTCTTGTGCCGCCGTGAGCAGCGGCACCTTGCCGATCTCTTTGAGGTACATCCGGACAGGGTCGCCGGTCAGTGGAGCGAGAGCCGCCGCTTCACGCTTCTTGGTGCCCTTCTTCTTCGTGGCCTTCGCCGGCTTCGGGAGCGGTATCTTGATGTGCTCCTTCTCTTCCGGCGGGATCTGCTTCTCGTCATCGGGGACGACGGGGTCGACCACCGCAGCGACGACAGCAGACGCATCCGCCAGGTCCACGACCTCCTTGATCTCTATGCCCTCGTCACGGAAGTGCGAGTAGATGTTGTCGATCTGCTCTTCGCTGAGGTCGATGTCGCCTATCGCACTCTGTATCTCCTCTTCGGTCAGGTCGCCTTTCTTGCTGCCCATCTTCGCAAGCGTCTTGACCTCTGCGAGTTGGAGTTCCGGGGCGCGTTTCTTGCCCGTCTTGGAAGCGGCCTTGGCAGACGACGCCTTCGGCTTCGATGTCTTCGGCTCGGTCTTTTTCGCTGGAGCCTTCTTGGGTGCCGCCTTCGGTTGTGAGGCGGCCTTGGGCTTCGTTGCAGACCCACCTCTGGCTGCAGGCTTCTTGGTCGATTTGGCCTTCGAGGACGTCGCCTTCGAACTCGTACGCTTGCGCGTCGAGGCGGCACGCGAAGTCGCCTTGCGGCCTGTGGTCGAAGAGGCGGACTTGCGCGTGGTGTTCTTCTTGGTCTTGGTACTGTCAGACTTACTCGCCACTACTCCTCCTGGTCCTGATGCTCGTTGAGAGCTTTACTGCGCAACATTTCCAGGCGTTTTTGCAGCGCAGCCGCTTTTCTGAATGCATCGTCATAAGCAGCTTTGTCCTTGACCGGGTCGAGCTGCTTCAGTCTCGCTTTTTCCTCTATGATTAGATGTTCGACCGCGAACTCCTTGAGCCTGCTTATGAGTCCTTCGATGAGATCGGTTCCTCCGGACTCGGGGATGTCTGTCACCACCTCGCTGAGGAGTGGTTTGAGGTCCGGGTCCTTGGAATCGACCGCATCCACAAGGTCTGTACCCGTTGTCTCCCCGGATCCCGCTATCGCTCGGGCCAAAGATGCGAGCCCCGGGTCGGGGATGAGTCCTTCGGCAAGGACCGACTCCACGTCCTCTCGAGCCTTGGGATAGATGGCCAGCAACCCGACGTATGTGCGTTGCGCCACCCAATGAGGGTCATGACGCAACTCCACGAACCTGACGGAAGGAGTGGCCTCTTCACCCTCAGCGCCGCCTCTGTGCCCTCCACCGAACTCCGGCTTCGCACGGTCGACTGCTGCTTGGACCACGGAGTAATCCGTGCGCAGGCGGTCGGCGACATGGTTCACGTAATCCTGCACCATCAGAGAGCCCTTGACTGACGCAAGGACCGACGCAGCGGACGCGAGCGCCTTGGCACGCCCTTCCGCACTTCGGATGTCGTGTGCGTCCAGACGGCGGTCCAAGACGAACCTCAGCAACGGCACCGCATCGCCGATGACCGCTCGCATGGCGTCAGCGCCCTCCTTGGTCACATAGTCCGCAGGGTCCGTCCCCTCCGGCATCACCGCGACCGCGAGTTCGAGAGGCTCCTTCCCAGGAGCGGGCGCCACAGTCATGTCGATGAACTCGACTGCCCGCTCGGCTGCCCGCATGCCCGCCTCGTCCGCATCGAACAGATAGACGACGCGGTCTGCGAAGCGGGTGAGGAGCTTGACGTGCTCGCGGGTGAGCGCCGTGCCGAGAGTGGCCACCGTGTTCTCCAGGCTCGCTTCGTGCATGGCTATGACATCCGTGTAGCCCTCGACGACCACGGCCTCCTTCGAGGTGACTATGGCGTTCTTGGCCTTGTGTAGCGCATAGAGGTTCTTGGATTTATGGAAGACGGGGGTTTCTTGGGTGTTCAGGTATTTCGGCTCGGAGTCGTCGAGCACCCTGCCTCCGAAGCCCACCGTCCTTCCCCGAAGGTCGTGGATGGGGAAGATGATGCGTGCGAAGAAGCGGTCGCGCAGCCCCCTCTCCCCGACCACCCCGAGGTTGGCCGCGACGATCTCGTCCGGGGTGAACCCCTTCTTCCGGAGATGGGCCGCCAACTCTTCCCCGCCCGGGGCATAGCCCAACTTGAAGCGTTTGGCCACATCGCTCCCGAAGCCCCTCCCCCTGAGATACTTCCGCGCAGCAGCAGCGTGCTCGTTGGGAGCAGCGAGCAACACCTTGTGGTAGAACTCCTGCGCCTCGTCCAGAGCAGCGAGCAGGCGCTCACGGCGTCCCTTCGCCTGCGAGTCCCCGCCGACCTCGTGGATCTCGACGCGTGCGCGGTCGGCCAGGATGCGCACCGCATCAGGGAAGTCCACATGCTCCATGCGCATCACGAAGCCGAAGACGTCTCCACCTTCGCCGCATCCGAAGCAGTGCCACAGTTGGGTGGCCGGATCGACCTTGAACGACGGGGTCTTCTCGCTGTGGAAGGGGCAGAGACCCCAGTGCAGCCGTCCCTTCTTCTTGAGGACGACGGACTCCGAGATCACTTCGACGACGTCGGTCGCGTCACGCACGCGTTGTATGTCCTCATCGGGTATGCGCCCCACGTCGCCTCCTTCCCTATCTATCTGTTCCCAAATCGGCTGTCGAGGACGCCTCTTCCTGGGCCACCATACAAGCACGACGCTCCCGAGGCGGCATGTCCGCCCCGGGAGCGATCAGACACCCTGCGATCCTATCGACCGCGGATGCCGAAAGACACTCTTACAGGTGGATGTTCACGAACAGCGGCACGAAGACGAGGCTGACGACCGTCATCAGCTTGATAAGGATGTTCATGGACGGACCGGAGGTGTCCTTGAACGGGTCGCCTACCGTGTCACCGACCACAGCCGCTTTATGGGCATCCGACCCCTTGCCGCCGTGGGTGCCCCCCTCGATGTACTTCTTGGCGTTGTCCCAAGCACCGCCCGCGTTGGACATGAAGACGGCGAGCAGGAAGCCCGTGACGAGCGCACCTGCCAGAAGCCCGGAGAGCATCTCGACGTTCACCATGCCGACGACGATGGGCACGGCCACGGCGATGGAGCCAGGCAGCACCATCTCTTTGAGGGCCGCGCGGGTCGATATGTCCACGCATGCGGCATAGTCGGGCTTCGTCTCACCCTCCATGATGCCGGGAATCTCACGGAACTGACGCCTTACCTCCTCGATCATCGAGAAGGCGGCGCGGCCGACGGCGTTCATGGTGAGCGCGCCGAAGAGGAACGGCAGCATGCCGCCGATGAACAGGCCGATGATGACCATCGGCTCGGAGAGCGACATGTCGATCGTGATGTTGTTGACCTGGAGCGAGGTGCGGAACGCTGTGAACAGCGCGAGGGCTGTCAGACCTGCAGAACCGATAGCGAAGCCCTTGGCGATCGCTGCGGTGGTGTTGCCGACCGAGTCCAGGCCGTCGGTTATCTTCCGGATGTCGGCGCCCATGTCCGCCATCTCGGCTATGCCGCCTGCGTTGTCGGCCACAGGGCCGTAGGCGTCGATGCCGACGGTGATGGCGGTGATGGAGAGCATGCCGAGCGCCGCCAGGGCGATGCCGTAGATGCCGCCACCTGCGGTGGCTTTCTCACCGGCTGCGAAGGAGACGAAGATGCCCGCTGAGATGACCAGGATCGGCAGGGCGGTCGACATCATGCCCGTACCCAGACCTGCGATGATGTTGGTCGCGGTACCCGTCTCCGATGCATCGGCGATCTTCCTGACAGGGCTGAAGTGGTCGGAAGTGTAGTACTCGGTGATCTTACCGATCGCGATGCCTGCCACGAGGCCCGCAAGCACCGCACCCAGGAACCACATGGCATCGACCTGAGAGCTCTCACGGGTCGACCAGTGGTAGAAGAGCCATGTCATCGCGCCGACCTCGAGAACGGCGGCGACGTACGTGCCCGTGTTCAGCGCGGAGTGCAGGTTCGCACCCTCCTTGGCGCGCACGGCGAACATGCCGACTATCGAGGCGAAGATGCCGAAGGCCGCGATGAGCAGCGGTGCGGTCACGCCATACTGGAAATCGATGGTCGAAGCACCGCCGGCCGATGCGAGCCACAGCGAGACGGCCAGGACTATCGGAGCGAGAATGGAACCGACGTAACTCTCGAAGAGGTCGGCGCCCATGCCTGCCACGTCACCGACGTTGTCACCGACGTTGTCGGCGATGACAGCTGGGTTGCGCGGGTCATCCTCGGGAATGCCCGCTTCGACCTTGCCGACGAGGTCTGCGCCGACGTCGGCAGCCTTGGTGTAGATGCCGCCACCCACGCGGGCGAAGAGCGCGATAGACGATGCGCCCATCGCGAAACCGTTTACGATCTCTATCGAGCTGAGAGGATCGTCGCCGGTCACGATCAACACGATAGCCCACAGCGAGAGCCCTCCCAGGCCGAAGGCGGCCACGGTAAGACCCATCGTGAGACCGGAACGGAAAGCCACGTTCAGCGCCTTGGCGACACCCTCGGTGGCCGCATGAGCGGTCCTGGTGTTGGCCCTCGTAGCGATGAACATGCCGAAGAACCCGGCACAGGCCGAGAGTATAGCGCCTGTGAGGAACGCGACCGCCGTGAGCGGGTTGACAGCCAGCCCCAACACGACCGCCACGACCACTGCGAAGACAGCCAGGATGGTGTATTCGCGCTTCAAGAACGCGAGTGCTCCCTCCTGGGTGGCTTGTGATATCTCTTGCATCTTCTCGTTGCCCGGATCCTGCTTCAGGACCCAGGAAGCCAGGTAGAGCGCGGTAGCGAAGCCCAGAACCGCAGCGAGCGGCGCCACCCAAGCAATCCAGTCAGCCATCGAAAGCGACTCTCCCTTCCCCTACGCGGGTTTCAAGCACACGAAAATCGCGGAAAGCACCGTCTTTCCCAACGAACGGCCTCCCGCTCCCTTGCCGGAACCACTCCGCGTGATTCTATGCGAACCCATCCTCCGCGGCAACAAGAGCACTAGAACATCCACGCCCGAGGCACGAACAATCTCTCGAAGACCCTCAGCGCGAAACGGTCCGTCATCCCCGACACGTAATCGACCACACATTGCGGAAGGTCCTCTTCGTCGACGCCGCCATACTCCTCCGGCAGGTCCGCCGGGTCCTCCATGTAATGGCGGAAGAGCATCTGCACCACACGATAGGCCTTCGGCTCTTCCAGCTTGGCCTTGCGCGAGAGATAGAGGTTCTGGAAGAGCCATCCTCGCAGGTCGGCCATCGCACGCTCCACGTCAGGGGACATGCGGATCGTCCCTTGTCCCAGAGAGCTCTCCGTCATGTCACGCACCATGGTGGTTATCCTGGCCCCATGGTTGTGCCCGAGGATGTCCGTGGGCTTTTTTGGGAGGTCTGCTTCGGTTATCAGCCCGCCACGGATGGCATCGTCGATGTCGTGGTTTATGTATGCGATGCGGTCGGCCACCGCCACGACCTGGCCTTCCAGGGTCGCAGGACGTTTCTTCCCGGTATGGTGTCCGATGCCGTCCCTGACCTCCCAGGTGAGATTGAGGCCCTTGCCCTCGTACTCCAACCGCTCGACTATGCGCAAGGACTGGAGGTTGTGCTTGAACGGGACGGGGACGTTGGAGTAGGAGCCCTCATACTCCTTGAGCACCGCGTTCAGAGCGTCCTCACCGATGTGCCCGAACGGGGTGTGCCCGAGGTCGTGCCCCAGTGCTATCGCTTCCGTGAGGTCCTCGTTGAGACGCAGTGCCCGTGCTATCGAGCGAGCGATCTGCGCGACCTCGAGGGTGTGGGTCAGGCGGGTCCTGTAATGATCGCCTTCTGGAGCCAGGAACACCTGCGTCTTGTGGGAGAGGCGCCTGAAAGCCTTGCAGTGGATGATGCGGTCACGGTCGCGCTGGAACTCGGTGCGGTAGGGGTCGGGCTCTATGGGAGTCTCACGACCCTTGGTCTCTGCGGAGAGAGCGGCATGCGGAGAGAGGCGCTGCCGTTCTTCCTCCTCATATTCTTCTCGTGTGAGTATGGCGTCTTTCCCCATACGTTCTCCAACCTGTCACAGGAGGACGACCAGGCCCTCCACCAGAAGGATCGTCAGCACGCAGATCACAGCACCTGCGAACCAGCCTCGACGGGCACCCCAGGCCCGAACGATGCTCACCCCGAGAGCGGCGCCCAACGCTCCTGCCCACGAGCCTACCGAGATGAGCCTGCGCATCGTGACTGTCAGCGCATCGGTCGCCGTAAGGCCGGAAGAGAACGCGAGCAGCATCACGCCGCATGAGAAGATCCCGATGCCTATGAGATAGGCACCGACGAACGAGGTCGTCCACGGCCTCTCGGTCTTGGACTCCCCCAAGATCAGCGGCGATCCTGTCGGCTGGAAGAGCCGGGTGCGCTTCGACACGCCATCCCCCTCGCCTCGCCGCGGCAGCCACCCCGGAGAGTGGCTGCCGTGAGAGATCAGTCAGCGACCATCTCCGTCATTCCTCTTTGCTCAGTTCGGCCTGTGCAGCCGCGAGCCTCGCCAGCGGCAAACGGTAGGGAGAGCACGAGACGTAGTCGAGCCCTATGCGGTAGAAGACCTTCACCGACTCGGGATCGCCTCCATGCTCGCCGCAGACACCCAGCTTGAGTGCCGGGTTGGCAGCCCTTCCCCGCTCGCATCCCATCTCGACGACCTTGGCGACGCCGTGGTCGATGGTTTCGAAGGGGTTGCGAGGGAGTATCTTGCGCTCCAGGTATCTCGGTAGGAACTTGGCCTCTATGTCGTCGCGCGAGAAGCCGAAGGTCGTCTGGGTCAGGTCGGTGGTGCCGAAGGAGAAGAAGTCGGCCAGCTCGCCTATGGTGTCGGCCATCACCGCCGCGCGCGGGAGTTCGATCATGGTCCCGATGGGTATCGTCAGCGGCCTGCCGCACTCCGCAGAGACCTCCTCGACCACCTTGGCGACCTCTTCGCGAAGGACGCGCAGTTCGGCGGTCAGACTCACGAGCGGAATCATGATCTCGGGCTTGGGGTCCTTGCCTTCCTGCAACAGGGCGCAAGTGGCCTTGGTTATGGCGCGCACCTGCATGGCATATATCTCCGGATGCATTATCCCGAGACGGCAGCCGCGCAGACCCAACATGGGGTTGGCCTCCGTCATGGAGTCGATGCGGGCCAACAGTTCGCGCTTGGCGGCGATCTCGGCAGGGTCCGCACCCGTGCATTCCATGCGGGTTATCTCGACCTCCAACTCGCGCGGGTCGTCGAGGAACTCGTGCAGCGGAGGATCGAGCAAGCGCACCGTGACGGGCAGACCGTCCATCGCTGCAAGTATGCCGAGGTAGTCCTCGGTCTGCACCTCGAGGAGTTTCTCGAGTGCAGCGTCGCGCGTGACATCGTCCTCGGCCAGGATCATGTCCTGGACTATCGCCTTCCGGTCACCGAGGAACATGTGCTCGGTGCGGCAGAGCCCGATGCCCTCTGCGCCGAACTCCCTGCCCAGAGCAGCGTCGTCGGGAGTGTCTGCGTTGGCGCGCACGCCCATCGTCCTGAACTCATCGGCCCAGGCGAGTATGGTGTCGAAGTCGCCGGAGACCTCGGGGGAGACCAACTCGACCGCGCCCATCACCACGATGCCCGTGGTGCCGTCGATCGAGATGATGTCGCCCTCCTTGAGGACCACGTCGGTGCCCGCCACCTCGGCGCGCTTGTTCTCGGCATCTATCTGGAGCGCTTCGGCTCCGCAGACAGCCGGCTTGCCCATCCCGCGTGCGACCACAGCAGCGTGTGAGGTCTTCCCTCCATGCGAGGTGAGGATGCCTCGAGCGGCATCCATGCCCGACAGGTCATCGGGAGTGGTCTCCCAGCGCACCAGGATCACGCTCCGACCGGCTTCTTTGGCCGCCACGGCGTCCTCGGAGGTGAAGACCACCTCGCCCACCGCGGCTCCCGGAGAAGCGTTGAGTCCCTTGGTGAGCACGTCGTAGGTGGCGTTGGCGTCGAACTGTGGATGGAGGAGTTGGTCCAATTGGTCGGGATCGATGCGCAGGACCGCCTCCTCGCGGGAGATCATGCCCTCCTCGACCATGTCGACGGCTATCTTGAGTGCCGCACGGGCCGTACGCTTGCCTATGCGGGTCTGCAGCATCCAGAGCTTGCCTTGCTCTATCGTGAACTCGATGTCGCACATGTCGCGGTAGTGTTTCTCGAGTGTCTCGAAGACCTCCTCGAGCTCTTTACCGGCCTCCTCGAGACCGGGAGTGTTCTTGAGCTCGGAGATGGGCTGGGTGTTGCGTATACCTGCGACCACGTCCTCTCCCTGGGCGTTCACCAGGAAGTCGCCGTAGTAGACCTTCTCGCCGGTGGCGGGATCGCGGGTGAAGGCGACGCCTGTGGCCGAGGTGTCACCTTTGTTGCCGAAGACCATCGCCTGCACGTTGACGGCAGTGCCCAGGTCGTCGGCAATCCTGTTCATCTTGCGATAGTAGATGGCACGCTCGTTCATCCAGGAGCGGAAGACGGCCTCTATCGCCTGGTGCAACTGGTCGTCCACGTCCTGCGGGAAGATGACCTTGCCGCCCTCGACGAGTGAGGGGAACTCGCCCGGGTCGGCATGCGAGGAGACGATGTCCTTGAACTCGGCGACCAGTCTCTCGAGGTCCTCCGCACCCAGGTCGGTGTCGCTTTTCACACCGCGCGCCTGTTTCATAGCGGTGATGGCGTTCTCGAACAGGTCGCCGTCGATGTCCAAGACGACCTTGCCGAACATCTGGATGAAACGTCTGTAGGAGTCCCAGGCGAAACGCGGGTTGTCGGTCTGGGCGATGAGACCCTGGACGGACACGTCGTTGAGACCGAGGTTGAGGATGGTGTCCATCATCCCGGGCATGGAGAAAGCCGCACCGGAGCGGACAGAGACGAGCAGCGGGTCCTCGGCGTCGCCGAGCTTCTTGCCCATCTGAGTCTCCAGATCGTCGCGATACTTGGCGATCTCTTCCGCAAGTCCGTCAGGGAACTTGCGCCCGGCCGCGTAATAGTCCATGCATGTCTGACACGTGATTGTGAATCCCGGCGGGACGGGTAGTCCCAACTTGGTCATCTCAGCCAGGTTGGCGCCCTTTCCGCCCAACACGAACTTCATGGACGCGTCGCCCTCGCTGAACGCATACACTCGTTTCTCGGACAATGCAGACCCCTCTTTCGACTTACCGGTTACAGCTCCAGCACAGACCCCTGCGGAATCCGTGCGAGGCGTGCCGCTCGTACAGGCCTTATCGTCTCAGACAGCACGAAGACCCGTGGCAGGCTCCTCTCTCTCACCTATCAAGATAACGGATGATCTCTTGCGCTGCCTCCTCTACGGCACGGTCGTCGGTCCTTATCACCACACATCCTATCTTCCGCATGAGCCGCCGTGACTCCTCCAGCTCTTTCGCCACCCACTCAGGATCGGCATAATGACGCGCGTAAGCACCCAGCTCGCGCATCCTCTGCGAGCGGATGGACGCCAGGAGTTCCACGTCCGTCACTAGGCCGAAGACCTTCTTCGGGTCGACCTCGAACAACTCTTTCGGTGGTTCCACACCGGGTGCCAGCGGAACGTTGGCGACCTTGTACCCCTTGAAGGCCAGATACATGGCGAGGGGTGTCTTGGAGGTGCGGGAGACGCCTATGAGCACCACCTCGGCCTGCGGGAGGTCTTCAGGATGCCTGCCGTCGTCGTGGCTGACGGCGAACTCCAGCGCCTCGATGCGCTCGAAATAACCACGGTCGGTGCGCCTGACGGCTCCGGGCTCACCGCGGGGCGGAAGACCCGAAGCGGCGGAGAGCGCGTCGATGACCGGACCCAGGAGGTCCACGACGTGCGCATCGCGTTCTGCGGCTATCTTCGCCATCTCCTCACGCAGCGCTTCGTCTGCGAACGTGTACAGAAAGATGCACGTCGGTCCGCAGTGCGCATCGACGAGGTCGCGAAGTTGGACGGCCGAGGAGACCTTGGGCAGGCGCTCTATCCTGAACTTGTCCGAGTCGAACTGGGATATCGCCGCGCGTGCGACCATGTCGGCGGTGTCTCCCACCGAATCGGAGACGATATGCACGGTCAGCGCATCGGGGTCTGGCAAACGCCTTCTCCCCCTCCCTCGCTCATCCTTCGAGCTTGCTGAAGTCCGCTACCTGCTCGAAGAGGGCCACCAACCGGTTGAGGAGCTTGAGGCGGTTGGCGCGCAGGCCCTCGTCCTCGTCCATCACCAGCACATTGTCGAAGAAGGCGTCTATGGGGGCGCGCAGGGAGGCCAGCACGCCCAGGGCGGCTTCATAGTCACCGACCGCCAGAGAGGAAGCCAGGGCCTGGTCGGCCTCGGTCATCGCATCGACCAAAGTCGCCTCCTCGATGCCCATGAGGGATACGTCGGTGTCTATCCCCATCTCTGGCCGGGAGAGGTTCTTGGCGCGCGAGAACGCCACGGAGAGGTCGGCGATGTCGTCACGTTCACGGAAGGGGGTGAGCGCCTCACAACGCTTCAAGGCGTCGGCGGGGTCGTCGGAGGCCACCGCAAGGACGGCAGCAACGGTGTCGTAGGCATGCCCGCGCTCGCGCAACACCCCTTCCAATCTCGCGACGATGAACTCCTTGACCGCCGTCCCGACCGCATCGGCGTCGAAATCATGGGAATCGGCGTATCCGGCCAACGCTGCCGCTATGGCCTCGTCGAGGGTTAGCGGCAGGCCGTCGAGGATGATGCCGATGATGCCTATGGCCCCGCGACGCAGAGCATACGGGTCGGCTGAGCCGGTCGGGGCCATGCCGATGCCGAAGATGCCCACCATGGTGTCGAGCTTGTCGGCCACCGAGAGCAGGCAGCCGGGGTCGGTCGCGGGCAACAGGTCGCCTGCGAAACGCGGGCGGTAGTGCTCGAGGATGGCGACGGCCACGGCCTCGCTCTCCCCGGAAGCGGAAGCATAGTAGCGCCCCATCACTCCCTGGAGGGACGGGAACTCCACGACCACATGGGTGACCAGGTCGTTCTTGCACAGATGGGCCGCTCTGACCGCCTCGGAGGAGACGCTCTCGTCGACGCCGCAAAGGGTCGAGAGCGCGGCCGTCAACCTCTCGAGACGTGCCACCTTCTCGGCCAGACTCCCGAGCTTCTCCTGGAATACGATGCCCTCGAGGTCTGCAGCATACTCCTCGAAGGGACGAGAGAGGTCCTCGCGGTAGAAAAAGGCGGCGTCCGCCAAGCGGGCCCGGATCACGCGCTCATGCCCATGGACTATCTCTGCGGTGCGTTCGGGGTCCCCGTTGTGTGCCACGACGAAAGCGGACATCAGGTCACCGTTCGCATCCTGGAGCGGGAAGTAGCGCTGGTGTGACTCCATGGCCGTCTCCAGCACCTCGCGCGGGACCTCCAAGAACTCCTCGTCGAAGCGTCCGGCGGCGACCGTGGGCCACTCGACCAGGTTCACCACCTCGGAGAAGACCTTCTCGGGCACGACAGGGGTGCCGCCGACCTCTTCGGCGACGGCATCTATCCCGTCACGGACGACCTCAGCGCGTCTCTCCTGGTCGAAGATGACGCGCACGGAGTCCATCACCGCAGCGTACTCGTCGGCTGCAAGGACCACGACCTCCTGGGACTCCAGAAACCTCAAGCCACGCGTGGTGTCCGAAGCGGTCAGCCCCGCGAAACGCACCGGCACGACATCGTCACCGAAGAGTGCGAGCAGCCAACGCACCGGTCTGGCGAAGCGGGTCTCCCCCGTTCCCCAGCGCATGGACTTGGGCCAGTCGATGGAAGCGGTCAGGTCGGCCAAAAGCCCGGGAAGGACGGTCAGCGCATCTTCGCCGACACGCTCGACCGACGCATACACATATGAGCCCTTCTTGTCCTCGACGACCTCGAGGTCGGAAGGGGTGACGCCCTGGCTGCGCGCGAAGCCCTCGGCGGCCTTCGTCGGGTTGCCGTCCACGTCGAAGGCCGCTTTGACGGCCGGTCCCTTCACCTTCAAGGAAAGGTCTTCCTGGCGCTCGGCGAGGTCGGTCACGCGCAGGACGAGACGCCTCGGTGCGCCGAACGTCTCGACCTCGCCGTACTCCAGGCGCGCCTCTCGCAAGGCATCCTCGGCTAGCCGTCTCATCTGGGATATCGCGCCATACAAGGGTACCGAGGGGATCTCTTCGGTGCCTATCTCGAAAAGGAGGGTGCGGCTCATCTCACGCCTCACCGCCCTTCGCTTCGGACGGGTCCCCGACGATGGCATCACCCGTGTCGTCCGACTCGGAGTCTCCTCGCACGCGGGCCACGTACGCCTCGCAGCAGGCCTTGGCAAGCGCCCTGACGCGGCCGATGAAGCTGACGCGCTCGGCCACGGCTATCGCACCGCGAGCATCGAGCATGTTGAAGGCATGGCTGCATTTGAGGACATAGTCGTAGGCCGGGAGCACCACGCCGCCTTCCAGCAGGTGCTTGCACTCGGCCTCATACATGTCGAACAGGCGATAGAGCATCTCGGTGTCGGCGAGTTCGAAGTTGTACTTGGAGTACTGCTTCTCATTCTCCAAGAACACGTCACCGTACGTGTATGTGGAGCCGTCGTCGGAGCGCACCCAGACGATGTCGTAGACGCTGTCCACGCCCTGGATGTACATGGCCAGTCGCTCGAGGCCGTACGTGATCTCTGCCGGCACCGGACGACAGTCGAAGCCTCCCACCTGCTGGAAGTAGGTGAACTGGGTGACCTCCATCCCGTCCAGCCAGACCTCCCAGCCGAGTCCCCATGCGCCGAGCGTGGGAGACTCCCAGTCGTCCTCGACGAGACGGACGTCGTGCTCGGCGGGCTCTATCCCCATCGCCCTGAGAGAGCCCCAGTACAGGTCGAGCACGTCGTCGGGAGAGGGCATGAGGATGACCTGGTACTGGTAGTAGTGCTGCAGGCGGTTGGGATTCTCGCCGTAACGGCCGTCCGTGGGACGGCGGCTCGGCTGGACGTAGGCGGTGCGCCAGGGTCTCGGGTCGAGCACGCGGAGGGTGGTCGCTGGATGGAAGGTGCCGGCACCTACCTCCATGTCGTACGGTTGCAGGAGAACGCAGCCCTGGTCGGCCCAGTAGCGCGACAGGGCAAGGATGATGTCCTGGTAGGTCATGCCCTCCACGGAACGTCCCTTCAGTGGCCTTCGAGGATATGCCCGGCGAACGCAGGCGTGCCGGGCAGCGTAGTCGTCATGCTATCGGAAGGGGGCCGGGGCGGCAACGCGCTCAAGACCTCTCGGGCGGAGGTCCTTCTCTCCGTAGGCCACTCCTCGGGCCCTTCCTTATGTGGGTCCTCAGAACGCGCTCCAAGGCAGTGGCCGTGGGAACGTCCATGGAAGCGAGTGGTATGGCCAGGAAGCGGGCTCCCTTCAAGTGCAGGACGAAGTGGTCGGCCACCATCCTCCAGCGGGTGAAAGTGTCCCAGGTGACCACGCCGGAACCCGAAGCGCTCTCGTAGTGCAGGCCGTCATCGCGCACCTCGTAGTCGACAGGGAGATAGACCTGGCTTACCGCAGGTGAGTGCACCTGCCATTCGATGTAGCCCCACATGAACAGCAGCAGCCCCACCGTCGCGCTGACGATCATGATGCCGGACGACGTGCGACCTCCGCCCAGGGCGGCACAGCCGAAGAAGGCAGCCAGCGGCAGGAGGAAACGCATACGGATGAGGGCTATCGTGAACAGGACCTTGCGGTATCCCTTGGGATCGAGCGTCACATGGATCCTCAACGGCTCACCCAAGGCCGCCACCTGCATACATGTCGAGGGCCTTCAAGCGTGCCGGTATGTGATACGTCACGAACTCGCGCATCAGTGCGAAGACCTCGTCCTCGCACTCTGCGTCCGGAGACATCCGGACCACCTCGGCCATCGTAGCGCGCAACATGGCGAGGAGGAGCAAGCGCCCTTCGTCGCTGAAGGGTACCTGCGTGGCATCCCCGCACTCCGGGCAGAGCACTCCGCCTGCCGACATCGAGAACGCAGAGCCACCCGTCACGTCCGAGGCACACATCGCACACGTCTCCAACTCGGGCATGAGACCGTGCAGCGCCATCGCCTTGAGGAGGAAGGCCGTCACCGTCCGCTTCTGGGCAGAAGGGTCGGCGGTCTCGATGACGTCCAGGGTAGCTTGCCCCAACCCGAAGATCCTGCTCGCGTCCTGACCTTCCACCGATATCTTGTCGAGCACGTCCGTGACCACAGATGCGGCCATCGTTCGGTCGAGGTCCTCCCGCAGAAGGGGACGGACAGTGACGGTCTCGGCCTCCGTGACGATATCCAGCGACCTCCCGGTATGCAAGAGCAGGTCACTGGTGACGAAAGGTTCCAGGCGGCCGGAGAAACGTGAGCCAGGCTTGCGCATGCCCTTCGCGACGGCCCTGACCTGTCGCCCCTCCTCGGAGAGCAGGGTGACGATGGTGTCGGTCTCACCCAGCTTGGTCTTGCGCAGGACGAGTGCACGCATGGCGTACGCCGGCATCGCTACTCCCTTGCAGCCAGCGCCTCGAGCAGCTCGAGCCCGGACGAGGTCCCCAATCGCGAAGTGCCCGCATCAAGGAGCGCGAGTGCCGTGTCCAGGTCGCGGATGCCGCCTGCGGCCTTCACGCCGAGCCTGTCGCCCACAGCACGCCGCATGACCTCGACATCCTCCACGCTGGCGCCCCGGGGTCCGAAGCCGGTGGACGTCTTCACATAATCGGCTCCTGCCTCCTCGGCACATTCGCAGCCCCTGACTATCTGTGCTTCCTCCAGGTAGCCGGTCTCGAGTATCACTTTGACGATGGCCTCCCCTCCGGATGCAGAGCGCACCGTCTCCACCACCGCATGGATGTCGTCACGGACGAACTCGACCTCGCCTTCGAGAAGGGCTGCCACGTTGATGACCATGTCCACCTCGCTGCAACCGAGCTCGACCAGATGCCGGGCCTCCTCTGCCTTCGACTCCGTCATCGAGTAGCCGAGAGGGAACCCGCAGACGGAGCATACGGCCGTGGAGGTGCCGGCCAGTCTCTGGGCCGTCAACGGCACGAGGAAGGGAGAGATGCAGAGCGCCGCGAAGCCTGCGGGAGCGCATCTCTCGATCCACTCCGCTGCCGTCTCGAACCCTGCCGTGGGTTTCAGGAGCGTCTGGTCTATGTGTTCGGCGAGAGTCTTCACGTCCATGGTCTCAGAGCCCTTCTCCATAGCCGAACCGGCGGATCTGTGAGGCGTCCCTACGCCAGTCCTTGCGGACCTTCACCCTCAGGTCCAAGAACACTTTGTCACCCAAAAGGCGCTCGAGGTCTCTGCGGGCCTCGGTGCCGATGGCCTTTATCATCCGACCGTCCTTACCGATGACTATCCCCTTCTGGGAGTCGCGTTCCACGAATATCGTCGCTTCGATGCGGACGAGGTCTTTGTCCTCGTCGAAGGCGAACTCCTCGACGGCCACGCCTACCGCATGGGGGACCTCGTCCCGGGTCCTCAGTAAGACCTTCTCGCGGATGAACTCCGCGACCATGACCTCCAGAGGTTGGTCGGTGGGCATGTCGCGCGGGAAGTAACGCGGGCCCTGTGGGAGGAGGCGCACGACCGCCTCGATGAAGCCATCGATGTTGAAGCCGCGGAGGGCCGAGACGACCACCACATCGTCGAAGTCGGCCAACGGAGATGCCGCACGCACCTGCTTCTCCGCATCCTCCTGGGATACCAGGTCGGCCTTGGTGATGACGAGGAGTCTGTGTGAGTCGACCGTAGCGACATGACGCGCGACCCACTCGTCCCCTCTCCCGACGGGCTGAGAGGCGTCGATGACCAAGCAGGCGACGTCCACGTCGCTGAGAGCCATGAGCGCCGACCGGTTGAGTTCCTCTCCGAGGGCGTCATGGGGCTTGTGCAGGCCGGGGGTGTCGACCAGGACCACTTGGGCATCCTCGCGGTCTATCACGCCACGCAAGCGGTGACGGGTGGTCTGGGGGGTGTCGGAGGTTATCGCCACCTTCGTGCCGACGGCAGCGTTGAGCAGCGTGGACTTCCCGCTGTTGGGGCGTCCCACCAACGCTGCGAACCCGCTCGCTACCGTCTCCATCGCAAGAAAGCCCTGCGGCTCAGTCCTCGTCCTGATCGAGGTAACCGCGCACGAACGCCTCAGGAAGCAACTCTTCCAAGGTCATGACGATGACCTCGTCGGTCCTGCCTCCCATTATCACGCGCATGCTCGGGTTGAACTCGGCGAGTGCTTGGCGACAACAACCGCACGGCACCGTAGGGGCCTCGGAGTCGCCGACCACCGCGATGGCATCCACGCTCTTCTGTCCGTCGGTGACGGCAGCCGTGAGCGCGGCGCGTTCAGCGCACAAGGTGGAGCCGTACGCGGCGTTCTCGACGTTGACACCCTGATATATCTTGCCGCCGGCATACACCGCTGCTCCAACGCAGAAGCCGGAGTACGGGACGTAAGCGTTCTCTTTGGCCTCGCGTGCGAAAGCCAGGAGCGCCAGATCGGGTTGAGTGAGGTTACGCATCCTTCTTCTCCTTGCCGCCGTTGCCTGCCGACTCGACGATGAGCGTGAGTATCCTCGTGCCTTCTGACTCGGAGACTACCATCCTCAGACCCTCTATCTCTATCGCGTCCCCGACATCCGGGATGCGTCCGGCCACTTCCGTCACCACTCCACCCACGGTGTCGGCATCCAGGTCGATGGCTGTGCCGAACAGTTCGTTGAGGTCGTCGACGGGCAGACGGGCATCCACCCTGAACCTTCCCTCGCCTATCTCGGAGACGAGTTGCACCTCGCTGTCGTACTCGTCGAATATCTCGCCCACGATCTCTTCCAGGAGGTCTTCGATGGTCACCAGGCCCGCGGTGCCTCCGTACTCGTCGGCCACTATCGCGATGTGGGTGCGCGTACGCATCTCCACGAGCAACTCGCGCACGGGCTTGGTCTCGGGGACGAAGAACGCTTTGCGCGCTATCGAGACAGGGCGGGCATAAGGGTCCTTCGCGATGGCTGCTAGCAGGTCTTTCGCATACAGGACGCCACGTATGTCGTCGACCGTGTCGTGGTAGACGGGCAGGCGACTGTAACCCGCCTCCTCGATCACCGCGATGGCGTCGCGGGCGTCCGCATCGTCGGGTAGGCA
This sequence comes from uncultured Eubacteriales bacterium, assembly GCA_964456355.1. Classification (GTDB taxonomy): domain Bacteria; phylum Actinomycetota; class Coriobacteriia; order Anaerosomatales; family CAYWAF01; genus CAYWAF01. Next base: position 17,593 of record CAYWAF010000003.1, read on the forward strand.
CGTCATGTCCGTGCGTGGGACCATGACCTCGCGCACGACCTTGCCGGCGAAGTCCGAGACCGCTTCTATCAAAGCCTCCTCGGCCTGCTCGCGCTCGCTGTCCTCGTCGTCAGGCAGGTAGATGCGGTACTCGTCCTCGGTGACCCAGGGTGAGGGCACTTTCTCGCCCACCACCAACCGCATACCCCACGACCACAGCGCGCTCAGCAGTTTGGCCACCGGATAGAAGAGGCTTGTGAACCTGAGCGTCCAGCGGGCGAAGGTCAGAGCCACGCCTTCGGGGTTGCGTACCCCTACTTGACGCGGCAGAGCGTCACCGAAAGAGAAGACCACAGCAGCCCCGACGAGGGCTCCGACCAGCCCCACGACATAGGCCGCTGCCCCTCCTATCAGACCTTGTGCCGCCCAGGCGAAGACGGCTGCCACCACGGCATAGGCGAAAGCAGCCATGACAGCAGACGCCGCACGGAAGCGATACTCCTTCTCTGCAAGAGTGAAGAGCGCTTCGGCCCCTTTGCGCTCGGCATCCTGCAAACGGTGTATGCGAGAAGTCGAGAGCAAGGAGAGTGCAGCCTCCTCGGCCGTCATCAAGGCGACCGGTATCGTCACGACCATCGCCACCGCTATGGCAAGAAGCACGCTCACTGCAGAACTCCTCCGTCCTCAGATGCGTTCAGGCAAAGAATATCTGAAAGCAGGCGGTCGTGATGAGAAAGCCGAGAACGGCACCGAACACGACCTGCGGTATCGTGTGTGTCTCGCTCTCTACCCGGCTTTGAGCGACCAACGCCGCTATGAACAGAGCGAGGATGGCCAGTCTCGCCGAGCCGCTGGCATATCCGATGGCGGTGGCGGCCGAGACCGCCAGGGCCGTATGTCCGCTCGGCCAGCCGCCGCGCAGGAACGAACCCTCCTTGGTCGCCGCCTTCACCGCGATGACCGCCAGGCCGGTCAAGGCGATGGCGATGACGGTCAGGGTCGGGGTCGCCTGGTAGACCAAGGTGAAGCCATTCTCCACAAGCCCCACAAGCCGGTCGAAGAAGACGAGGTACCCGATGGCTATCGCGCTGAGCGAGGCGATCAGAACCGCACCCGCCGCCACATCCTTGGCGACCTTCGCCATCGGATCGAAGCGGTCCACGGCGACGTCCACGGTTGCCTCCACGGCGGTGTTGGCGAGTTCGGCCACGAGCACGATCGTGACAGCGAAGAGGACTGCGACCATCTCCAGCCTCGTTATCCCGAGCAGGAGTCCGGCGACGAACACGACTCCTGCCGCCAACATGTGGAGACGCATGTTGCGCTGAGTGCGGAGAGCGTAGAGGATGCCCTCGATCGCATAGTTGAAACTCCAGAGAAGTGAGCGGCTCCTCAACGTGCGCCCCCGACCTCCGTCACAGCGAGTCCATGTAGGTCTCTATCAGGACACGTTCGCGCTCACGCATCGCCGCTTCCGCCTGCTCGTCGTCGTGGGTGTAACCGAGAAGATGCAGTATCCCGTGGACGAGGAGCAGGTTGAGTTCCTCTTCCACCGTGGTGCCGTGCTCGGCTGCATGCTCCTCTGCGACCTCCGGGGCGATGACGACATCGCCGAGCGCGATCGGCTCGTCGCTGTCCACAGGACATGGGTCGTCACACCCGAAGGAGAGGACGTCCGTGGGTGCATCCACCCCGCGGTAGGTGCGGTTGAGTTCGGTCATCTCCTCGACCTCGACGATGGCAAGGGAGAGTTCGGTCTGGTCGGGCACCTCTTCGAGCTCCAGCACGAACCTGGCGAGATGCTCGAAGGCACTGAGGTCGAGCGGTTCAGGATCGCGATGCGTCGTGATGCTTACTTGCATTGTTCGCACTCCTCCTCGGTGGGCTCTTGGGATACTCGACCCGGGTGTGGTACACGCTGGCCAGCATCTTCGAGTAGATCTTTATCACCTGCTCGATGTCGGCGAGCGTCAGGTCGGCATCGTCGAGTTGGCCGTCGTCCACCTTCTCGTCCACGACGCGCCGCACCACCGCTTCTATGCGAGGCAGGGTGGGCTTCTTGACCGTCCGCACGGCTGCCTCCGCAGTATCGGCGAGCATCACGAGTGCCGCCTCCCTGGACTGTGGACGCTCGCCGTCGTAGCGGAAGTCGGCCTCGAAGACAGGACCCTCACCTTCTGCGGCCTTGTCGTAGAAGTAGCGGACGAGTGAGGTGCCGTGATGCTGGCGGATGATGTCGATTATCTCCGGCGGAAGACGGTACTTCTCGGCCAGCTCCACTCCGTCGCGCACATGCGAGGTTATTATCAACGCCGACAGCGTGGGTGTGGTGGAGTCGTGCGGGTTCTCCTCGCCCGCCTGGTTCTCCACGAAGAATCCGGGCCTGCGGATCTTGCCGATGTCGTGGTAGTAGGCACCCACCCTGGCAAGCACCGGGTTGGCGCCTATCTGCTCGGCAGCCGCCTCGGCCAGGTTGGCCGTGAGCACGGAGTGACTGTATGTGCCCGGGGCCTTGAGCATGAGTTCTTTGAGGAGTGGATGCCCGGGATTGCCGAGCTCCAAGAGCCGGACGTCCGTGGTCACTCCGAAGATATGCTCGAAGAAGGGCAGCAGGCCATAGCCGAGGACGGCGGATATGACGCCACCGACCGCTCCCCACATCCCTGTGACGAGCGCGTCGTTGAACGGGAGACCGGCCGCGAGAGACGCGGTGACGCCTATCACCGCTCCCAGCGTGACCAGGAACGCACCCACATAGAAGAGGGCACGACGATCGGTCATGAAGCTCATCGCTGTCACCGCCGCGATGCTCCACACGAGCATCGCCACGACCGCCGCGCCGCCCGAGAAGCCCAAAAGCACCGCTGCGAGCGAAGTGAGGATGGCGATGAGCATGCCTTCGCGAGCGCTGATGAGCAGGGTGGCGAGCATCGCTGCCAGAGGTACCGGTAGCGCGTACATGGGTATCTCCGGCCACAGCCAGAGCACTATGCGGGTGCTCCAGACCATCCCGACGAACAGCGATCCCAGTATCACGAGGTATCTCAGGCTGTCCCAGACCTCGGAGTCGAAACGCCAGACGTACGCTCCGGCGGAGGTGACCGTGAACGCAAGCAGGAAGACCATCGCCGTGAAGGACCCCAGTGAGCCGCTCTGCTCCAGCAGGCCCAGACGGCGGATTATCTCCATCTGTTGCGCGGTGACGATCTCGCCTTTCTGGACTATGTTCTCGCCGGCCTGCTTTGAGATGACGACCGGCTCGACGGCCTCGGCAGCAGACTCCCGGGCCGCCTCCGTGGCAGCAGGGTCGAGTTTGAGGGTGGGACGCATCGAGGACTCGACCACGCCGGCGATCATCTCGCGCACCTCTGCCGGGTAAGGGAGGTTGGCAGCCGCTTCGCGCATCTGCTCGACGGCATCCGACATCTCGTCTGCCGTGAAGCGCGCGGTGAGGACGGTGGTGGCCAGTTGCTCGGCCGAACGCCTGGCTTGGCGTATCTCGTCGGGGTCCATCGTGGAGACCGTGGTGAACCACGTCTCGTCGTAGTCGGGGAACTCCTCTGCGAGCGCAGCCGCCACGGCGGTGGCCACGTTGGAATGCTCCTCTTTTGCCTCGATGGCGAAGTCGAAGAAGGCGTTGACGTCGCCACGCGCATCGCTGACCGCCGTCTGGTCGAACACCACGACGGGCTCGACCGACTCAGCCGCTTCCTTACGCGCCTCCTCGGTGGCGGCCTCGTCCTCGAACTGCACGGTCCTGTTCGCTCTGAACGTACGAGGTGCCGGCGCCCCTTCGGTCAGTCCTATGGGTGGCGCCTGGATGACTAAGGGAATGGCGGACAGGAGGATGATGCCGATGCCCAGAGCGATACGCTGCGCAAGCGGATTCTTCCACAGCCCCCCTTTCGGGATGAGCTGCCATAGCCTGTCGAGCAGACTAGTCATCCTGGCGGCGGTCCGCCTCGGCCTCCTCGAACTCGTGGTAAGCGTTGATTATGCGTTGCACGAGCCTGTGACGCACGACGTCTTTTGCCTCGAGTTCCACGAACGACAGGTCTTCCACACCTGTGAGTATCTTACGGACCCGCTTGAGCCCGGAGCGTCCCTTGGGCAGGTCGATCTGGGTGACGTCACCTGTCACTACCGCCTTGCTGCCGAACCCGAGGCGCGTGAGGAACATCTTCATCTGCTCGGGACTCGTGTTCTGGGCCTCGTCGAGGATGATGAAGCTGTCGTTGAGGGTGCGGCCGCGCATGAAGGCGAGCGGTGCGACCTCGATCGTCCCACGGTCCATCATCTGGTGCGTCTTCTCGGCATCGAGCATGTCGAAGAGGGCGTCATAGAGGGGCCGCAGGTAGGGGTCGACCTTCTCGAAGAGCGTGCCCGGCAGATAACCGAGCGACTCCCCGGCCTCCACGGCAGGACGCGTGAGGATGATCCTGCCGACCTCCTTGTTCTTGAGGGCGGCCACTGCCATGGCCATGGCCAGAGAGGTCTTGCCGGTCCCCGCAGGCCCTATCCCGAAAGTGGCGGTGGGGTCTCTGATCGCGTTCACATATCGCTGCTGGCCCGCCGTCTTGGGACGTATGGACTTGCCCCGATGGGTGAGGATGACGTCGGCGTGCAACGCCGACGGGGAGCACTCGCCTTCGCGCACCATCTCTATGGAGCGCTCCAGAGAGTCCACGGTGATGCACTCGCCACTCTCGACGAGCGCGATTATCTCTGCGAAGAGCGAGGAGACGGCCTGGCTGTCAGAAGGATCGCCCACGATCGTTATCTGGTTCCCGCGCACCGAGATGTCGGACTCGAAGCTGTCCTCGATGACGCGGAGTAAGACATCGCCCTGACCGAGCAGGTCGATCATGTTCATCTCAGGCGGAACGGCCAGGCGGATCTGAGTCGGTTCCACGTATCAGCGCATCCTTTGTTTCCGGCTGTTCTATCGTTCGGTCCCGCAGGACCGGTCTGTCTGCCATATCGCGAAGAGAAGACCTCTCCTCTCGCCTTGAGATTCTACCATGCGAAGGCCGTAGGACGCCGCTCACAAGGGACGGGCGAGCATCTTCGAGCCAGTGCGAGAGACGAGTCTGACCTGCACGGTCTTTCCTATCGGCACCTCACAAGGACCGCATTCGACCTTCAGGTAATCGCGGGTCGTGCCGTAGACGACGGAAGGATCCGAGGGCACTCGCCCCTCCACGAGCAGTAAGGCCTCCTCGCCCACACGGCTCTCCATGTACACCTCCCGCAAGCCGACGGCGAGGTCGCGCAAGCGTGCCGCTCGCCTGGAGCGCTCACCGGGATCCACGGCGCCGCCCATCTCCGCAGCCGGAGTGCCGGGGCGCTCGGAGTACCTGAACACGTGCATCTTGGTGAAGGCGATCCTCTCGCACGCCTCCATGGTCTGCGAGAAGTCCTCCTCGCTCTCCCCGGGAAAGCCGACCATCACGTCCGTGGTCACTGCGAGGCGCGGGAACAAGGAACGGGCGGCTTGCACCCTCTCCTCGTAGAAGGCGATGTCGTAGCCTCGTCCCATGGCCTTCAGGACGGGGTCGGAGCCCGACTGCAGCGGGACGTGCAAGTGCTCGCAGACGGCATCGGTCGCGGCGAGCGTCTGCAACAGGTCGTCGGTCAGGTACGGTGGCTCGATGCTGGAAAGGCGCAGGTTCTCCACTCCTGTGTCGGCCACTGCGCGCACGAGTCCGGGAAGGCGTGCAGACCCGTCCTCGTAGGTTCCGAGGTTCACCCCGGTCAACACCATCTCCCTCACTCCGTCCGAGACGAGTCGCCGCGCCTCGGTCACCACTTCCTCAAGAGGCACCGAACGCGGCAGGCCTCGCGCATGAGGGACTATGCAGTACGAACAGAAGACGTCACAGCCGTCCTGGACCTTCAGCATCACACGGCTCTTCGCAGGTGCGGTGCGAAGACGGTCCGCAGAGTCGCTCGAGGAGCCCTCCACCGGCATGCCCTGTGGACCGGCACTCAGCAGCCCGGCCACCCTCGCGAGTACCGAGGTCTTGTCTGCCTCCACGACCACGCGCTCCCCTAACCCCTCGATGGCCTCAGGGTCTACTGCTGCCATGCAGCCGGTGACGAGAACGACGGGTGCGGAAGGGAGAGCCAGGGCGTGACGGACGACCTTGCGGGCCTTGCGGTCGGCCTCGGCAGTGACCGTGCAGGTGTTGACGATGACCACCTCGGCCTCTTCCTCAGGCACGAGAGCGTGTCCCTCGCCGAGCAGAGCGACGAGGATGTCCTCCGAATCGGCCTGGTTGACCTTGCAGCCGAGGGTGCGGAGCGACACGCGGAAAGAAGGGGCGGTCGGAGGCCAGAGCGTTCGACCGGCCTGGGTGGAGGAGCTGGCGAGCGGCTCAGTCACGCAGCCAGCCTCCGAACCCGCCCAATTCGTAAACGCACAAGGCGGTCCCTACGATACCGGCAGTCTCCGATCTCAAGATATTCTCTCCGAGCGAGGCAGTCTTGGCGCCAGCGTTCTCCAACGCCCGGACCTCCTCCTCGGTCAGTCCGCCCTCGGGACCGACCACCACAGCCAAGCGGGTGTCCGGGTCCCGTCCCAGGGAGTCGAAGACCTCTGCCAAGCATGCCCCCTGTGACTCCTCCCACAAGACCACCACGGCATCGAACGAGTCCATCGAATCGAGGAGTTGCGCGAAAGAGAGAGGTTCTTCGATCCGTGGCACGAATGCCCGCTGCGACTGCTTGGCTGCTGCATATGCGACCCTGCGCCAACGCTCTGCTCGCTTCGCGCGCTTGGCGGCGTCCCAGCGGACCACTGTGCGCTCCATCATCACCGGCATCACGGCTTCCACACCTATCTCGACCGCCTTCTCCACCACCAGGTCCATCCGCTCGCCCTTCATCACGCCCTGGACGAGGGTGACGTGCGGCTCGGAGTGCCTGGAGAGCCGTTCTCGGGGAATGCCTCGGACGTGATGAGGGCCGACGAGGGTGAGCTGCAGACGCCATGCCTTCCTGTCCGGCTCGACCACGACGATCTCGTCATCCGGCTCCATCCTGAGCGCATGGGCTATGTGATGGCGGTCGTTGTCCGTCAGAGGAAGCTCGACCTCGGTTGCCTCGGGGTCGAGGGCGGCGGTGAGGAAGAAGCGATGCAAAGACATCAGCCGGTCAACCAGTCCTTGAGTCTTTGCAGGGGGCTCCTGCTCTCCGGGTCGCCGAGGGTCTCGCCCAGCTCTGCGAGGAGTTCCTTCTGACGCTTGGTGAGCTTCTTCGGGACGTGGACCGCGATATGGACGATGAGGTCTCCTCGCCCCGACCTGTGGAGACGTGGCATGCCTTTGCCTTTCAGGCGTATCGAGTCCCCATGCTGGGTGCCGGCGGGGATCGTGACGGTGTTGTCCCCGTCCAACCCGCATACCTCGATGTCTGCGCCCAGCGCAGCCTGGGAGATGGATATCTTCGCCCGACAGTGCAGGTCGTTGCCTTGGCGGTGGAGGTATTCGTGCTCGGCGACGCGCACCGTGACCAACAGGTCTCCGGGGGTGGCGCCACGGACGCCGGCCTCCCCCTTGCCCACCAGTTTGACCTGCATGCCGTCTTGTATGCCTGCAGGAATCTCCACCTTGACGTGCTCGCGGTCGGGCACCCGTCCTTGTCCTTCACATTCCCGACAAGGATCCTCTATCACCACGCCCGTGGCGGAGCAGCGTGCGCACGGCGAGCTCGTCGTCATCGTGCCGAAGAACGTCTTGCGATAGGAGCGACGCTGCCCCGTCCCTTGGCAGTCAGGGCACGTACGTGCGCCCGAGCCGGACTTCGAGCCGGTGGCCGAACACTCCTCGCAGGGAACCAGACGAGAGAGAAGGACCTCCTTGGTCACACCCTGTGCCGCCTCTTCAAGCGTTATCGTGATCTGGGTTCCTATGTCGCGCCCCTGGGTGCGAGGCGTGCGACTCCCGCCTCCACCACCGAAGAACGCCGAGAAGAGGTCCTCCATGCCGAAGCCGGCGAAGATGTCGCCCATGTCGACGCCCACGCCGCCCCGAGGATCGGCCGTGCCGAAGCGGTCGTAGTTGGCGCGACGCTGGGGGTCGGAAAGCACGTCGTAGGCCTCGTTTATGAGCTTGAACTGTTCCTCGGCATCGTGAGAGCCGTTGACGTCGGGATGCGTCTCACGCGCACGCCTCCGGAACGCCTTCTTTATCTCGCTCTCAGTGGCATCCCTGCTCACTCCGAGGATCTCGTAGTAGTCTCTGGTGCCCGATGTCACCTGGAAGAACGCTCCTTCCCGTTCCTCAGCCCAAGGCCTCGGACAGACCTTCTGCGGCTGCACGGACCGCAGCTATCGTCCGCTGGTAATCCATCCGCGTGGGCCCTATGACGCCCACCACGCCGTCGACGGAGTCCGTCCCGTACCTGGTGGCCACCAGACTCATGGTGCCCAGTTCGTCCCGCTCGTTCTCCTTGCCGATCCTCACGGTCAACCCACCCTCGTGGAGCGCACCGGAGAGAGCGTCCAGCATGGCAAGACTGTCCTCCAGGAGATTGAGGAGCGGCGCTATCCTGGCCGCCTCCGAGAACTCCGGCAGCGCCAACAGCTCGGGTGTGCCTACGTGGTACAGGCCATCACGGTCGGCTTCCTCGAGAGAGGATATGAGTTCGTGCATGACCTGCTTGAAGACGCCGTCGCCTGGACGACCGGGGTCCAGCGCGTCGATCAGTGGACGGACCTGAGAGGCCCTCTTGCCCTCCAACGAGGCGTTGAGCGCCCTCTCGACCTCGGCCAAGCGTTCAGGAGTGACGTCCTCGGCGAACTCGATGTTCCTGTTCACGACCTGCCCGGTCTCGGTGATGAGTACCAGGAGTGCCCGCCGGGAGGTCATCGAGACGAGGTCGACGCGTCGTATCCGCGACAGGCTGACCGTCGGCGCGAGGACGACGGCGACGTAGTGGGTAAGATGCGCTAGCATCTCGGATGTCTGACGCATGAGGTCGTCGATCTCGCCCGCGAGCTCCAGATAGCGCCGGTACATCTGCTCGCTGTCCATCTCCGGCAGGGAATCCATCTCACTCAGGATGTCGTCGACGAACTCACGGTATCCCAGGTCGGTCGGCACGCGACCGGCCGATACGTGCGGCTGATAGACGTATCCCGTCTCCTCGAGAGCTGCCAGTTCGTTGCGGACCGTCGCCGGCGAGCACTCGAGATGGTGCCGCTCCACGATGCTGCGGGAGCCCACCGGCTGACCGCTCGTTATGTACTCTTCGACCAATGCCTGGAGCACCAGTCGTCGTCTTTCACTCAACATGAGAGTTCACCTCGCTAGCACTCGATTATAGCGAGTGCTAACCGGAGTTCCATACCTCACCGAACACCTCGTTGCCTAACAACCAACCCCGTCGGGTCGTGCGCCAGTAGGGCTGGCCGGGCCTGGTCTCATAGCGCTCCGTGAGCCCTCGGTCTGCGAGCGACTCCAGCACCTCGGTGAGACCTGCCGCCTCGACCTGGGAGGTCGGGACTCCCCGCGTCAGGCGCAGCCCGAGCATGATGTCTTCGCGGGCGACCTCCTCGGCGGTGAGAGTCTCTATCTCGGGTGCCACGCCGGTCAGCCACGCTTCGAGGTCGGCACGCTCGGCATAGCGCACGCGTGCGACATCGGGAACTTTATCTCCTTCTCGAGCACCCTTCTTGCGCAATCCGACCACCGCTGCAGTCTCAGCATCGAGCATGCCATGTGCTGCGGGACCGACGCCGATGTAACTCCTGCCGGACCAGTACGCGATGTTGTGCCGGGACTCGTGACCCGGGCGCGCATAACTCGCGACCTCGTAACGCTCCATCCCGGCTGAGCGCAAGCGTTCCTCTGCCGCGATCATCATGTCGGCGGTGAGGTCGACGTTCGGCGTGGGGGCCAGTCCGGTGTCGCAAGCCACGTACAGCGGCGTCCCTTCCTCCAAGGTGAGAGGGTAGACGGAGATGTGGTCGGCACCGGTGGTAAGAGCAGCTTCCAGGGAGACGAGCCATGTGGGCATGGTCTGGCGCGGGATGCCGCAGATGAGGTCGACGGAGAGCCCCATGCCGGCATCCGTGACGGCACGGCATGCCCTGACCGCTTCCTCGACGGTGTGCAAGCGTCCGAGCATCGCAAGCTCCGTGTCGACGAAGCTCTGCACGCCCATGCTGATGCGGTTGACCCCACCGGCTGCGAGCGCCTCCATGAGCTGGGGAGTCACCGAGTCGGGGTTGGCCTCCACGGTCACCTCGGGATTGGCCCTCACGGGGAACTTCTCCATGGCTTCGCGGACGATGCCGACCAGACCGGCAGCGATCATCGTCGGCGTCCCGCCGCCGATGTAGAGGGTCTCCAGCACGCCGGGGAGTCCGAGGCGGGCCCACTGCGACAACTGTGCCTCCAGAGCCTCGATGAAGGCACCTATCCGGTAACCGTCCAGCTCCGTCTCCGAGTAGAAGTCGCAGTAGCTGCACTTCACCCTGCAGAACGGTACGTGGACGTAGATGTGCGCCGGAAGACGAGGGCCTCCCAACGCCTCGCCCATGAATCCTTCGTCGGTCATCTTCACTCGTCGACCTTGAGTATCGCCATGAAGGCCTCCTGGGGGACCTCGACGTTGCCTACTGCCTTCATGCGCTTCTTCCCGGCTTTCTGCTTCTCCAGCAACTTCCTCTTCCGGGTTATATCCCCACCGTAGCACTTCGCCACGACATCCTTGCGCTTGGCGCGCACCGTCTCGCGGGCCAGGACCTTGCTGCCGATGGCGGCCTGGATGGGAACCTCGAACATCTGCCTGGGGATGATCTCACGCAACTTCTCGGTGAGTACGCGACCGCGCTGATAGGCCTTGTCCTTGTGGACGATGAACGAGAGGGCGTCCACAGGCTTGCCTGCCAACAGTATGTCGAGTTTCACCAGGTCAGAGGGTCTGTAGCCGATGTATTCGTAGTCCAGCGAGGCATACCCGCGCGTGCGGCTCTTCAGTTGGTCGAAGTAGTCCATGATCAGCTCGGACAGCGGCATCTCGTAGTGGAGCTCCACCGTCGTGGCCGACAGGTACTGCATGTCCTTGAACGTCGCGCGCCTGCTCTCCGATATCTCCATGACCGCACCGACGTAGTCCGGTGGCACCAGCACGGTGGCAAGCAGGTACGGCTCCTCGATGCGGTCGAGCCGGCCGGGGTCGGGCATGTCCTGCGGCGAGTGGACCTCGACCATCTCGCCTGCGGTGGTGTACGCGTGGTACTCGACGCTGGGAGCGGTGGCGAGCAGGTCCAGGTCGAACTCGCGCTCCAGGCGCTCCTTTATGACCTCCATGTGCAACAGGCCGAGGAACCCGACGCGGAAGCCGAAGCCGAGGGCGTGGGAGGACTCCGGCTCGTAGATGAGCGCCGGGTCGTTGAGTTTGAGCTTGTCGAGGGCGTCGCGAAGGTCAGGATACTGGTCGCCGTCTATGGGGAAGAGCCCCGTGAAGACCATGGGCTTGACGTCGCGGTAGCCCGGAAGCGGCTCTTCGGCGCCGTTCTTGGCGAGCGTCACCGTGTCGCCGACCTTGACCAACTGCGGGTCTTTGAGCCCGGTGATGAGATAGCCGACCTCACCCAGGGAGAGAGCATCGACGGGGGTGTTCGCCGGGCGGCGCACGCCCACCTCCTCGACCTCGGTGGTCGTGTTCGTGGCCATCATCCTCACCTTCATGCCCTTCTCGATGCGCCCGTCCACGATGCGGATGAGGGC
>CAYWAF010000003.1:29409-37729 GCA_964456355.1 uncultured Eubacteriales bacterium
ACGGGAAAGACCGAGTCCGAACTCATAAGGACAGCGATCGACGAGGTCTACGATGCAGAGTCGGCCCGGACACGTCGCGAGGCGGCATGGCTCGAGTGGCAAGCCGGCTCCGATGCCTTCGCCCGTTTCATCGCAGAGACCGGCGGCATCGACCGCTGGGACCGCGAAGCTCTCTACGCCGAACATCTGACGAAACAGAGCAAGAAGCTGTGAAGCGGGCCTTCTTGGACACGAACCTCTTCGTCTACGCCTCGAGCGACCAGGACCCGCACAAACGCAAGGTCGCAGAGGAGGTCTTAGCGGCCACCCGGGAGTACGCGGTCATCTCGAGCCAGGTATGCGCCGAGTTCATACGCGCGATGTCGAAGGGGCGTGACAGCCGAAGGGAACGTGCGCTCATAGCGCGGCGTGCCGAGCAGATGCTCGATGTATGGCCGCAGATACCGATCGGAAGCTCGCTCGTGCTCACAGCCGTGTCGATATGGGAGAGTCACGCGATCTCCTACTGGGACGCACAGATACTGGCTGCTGCTCTTCTCGCAGAGTGCCGGGTGATACTCACCGAGGACGTGCACGCTCCGATCGCGGGCATCCGCTACGTCGATCCGTTCACTGACGGGTTCGACCTCGCAAAAGACCTGTGGTAGTATCGCAGGGTTCGTCTGCCCCCACTGCGACGATGCGGGCATGAGGAAAAGGAAGGAACGAGTAGAACGTGGCCAACATCAAGAGCCAGAAGAAGCGCATCCTGACCAACGAGAAGGCCCGCCTGCGCAACAAGGCGGTCAAATCCGAGATCAAGACTGCGATACGCAAGGTGGACGAGGCTGTCGCTGCCGGTGACGCCGAAGCCGCCAAAGCGGCCGCACAGGAAGCATCTCGCCTGCTGGACCGTGCCGCCAGCAAGGGCGTGCTCCACAAGAACACCGCCGCCAACCACAAGTCCACCGTCATGAAGCGGGCTGCGCGCGTAGAGGGCTAACCCTCACACACCGACACGCACCATCGCTCGAACGCGAGCCGGGGATCCTGGCTCGTCTTCATCTCCGCATCCACTGCCGCCATCCGGCGCAACGCATCCACCAGTTCCCCCTCGGTGAACCTGTCCGCCTGCCGCATGAGGTTGCGAGCCTGCCAAGGCGCCGCCTTGATGACCGGCGCAACGGCCTCCGGACGGTTCGCCTCTCCCCTGTCGATGAGCGAGCGGACCGAGATGAGGTTGCGCAGATGCCGCACGGTCATCGCCTCGATGCCGTAGATGGACTCCCCCTCCCCCAGCAACTCGGAGAGCAGCCGTAGGGTCTCGCGGCAGTTCCTTGCGCCTATCGCATCGAGGAAATCGAAGATGGTGGCAGTGGAGGTGGTGGAGATCACCTCTTCTATCTGTTGGCGCGATAGCGTCTCCTCGGCACCGGAGAACGTCACGATCTTGTCGATCTCTGTGTCTATGCGACGCAGGTCGTAGCCCACCGCACGCACGAGCACTTCGGCAGCGTCCATGTCCACCCGCTTGCCGCGGTCTGCGAACATCTCCACGACCTTCTTGGGATAATCGCGCTTTCTCGGAGCCTTGTACTCGGCCACGCCACCTAAAGCGTCTATGGCCTTGTAGATGCGGAGGTTCTTCGCCATCTTCTCGGCGACCAGCACCAGCACCGTCTCCGGATTCGGGTCGGACGCATACTCGGCCAACGCACCTAGGTCCTCCGAACTCATCTTGTGGGCGTCTTTGACCACGACCAGGCGGCGCTCGGACATGAACGGCAACGTGTTCGCCGCTGCAAGGACCTCGGATGCGGTGGCGTTCTCCCCGTCGAACGTGTCCATGTTGAAGTCGAGGTCTGCGACCTCGGCCAGGCTCTTCCTCAAGCGCTTCAACGCCTGCTCGAGCAACAGCTCCTCCGGGCCATATATGAGGTAGACGGGCTTGAGACTGCTCAGATCCGCCATCCTGCCGACAGTGCTCCTTCAGACCGGTGAGGCGACCGCATACGACACGCCTGACCGCCGCATGCGCGAACCGTTCGCCGCCACGATACACCATGCTCCTTCGGGAGCGCACCACCCGGAACCGCTCGCCCGAGTGGTCCGTGAGCACCTTCACGTCACCGGCCAGGTCGGTCCTGAGCACCATCGCCCCCGAGGCAGCCAGCTCTTCGAGGGTGGAGGCGTTCGGATGGCCGAAGCGGTTGTGCGCCCCCACGCTCACCACCGCCACCTGCGGCTTCAGCATTGCAAGGTGAGCCGGGCTCATCCCTCCCGCACTCCCGTGATGTGCGACCTTGAGGACTTCGGCCTCCCGGAGAAGACCCGCCTCCTCCACCTCGGAGTAGACGGGCTCTTCAGCGTCCCCGGTGATCAGCACGTCGAACTCGCCGATGCTGGCATACGTCACCAGACTCGCCGAGTTCTCGTCGTCCGTGACATACCCGCGCTGCGGCCAGACGACCTCGATGTCGATGCGACCTACGCGAAGCGCATCCCAGCTCACAAGGGGTACGGCCTCGTCCAGCATGGGCTCCCCTTCGGGCATCGACATCGAAGCGCTCACGAACACCCGCTCCATCCTCACGAGCCCGCGGAGTGCCGAGACGCCACCGTAATGGTCGTCATGGCCGTGGGTCACGAAGACCGCATCAAGCCTCCTCACCCCTTGCCTGGCCAGAGCCTGACGCAGGAGGAGCGGATCCGGTCCCGTGTCCACCAACACGGCATGAGGACCGTCGCGGACGAGCGTCGCGTCCCCCTGCCCGATGTCGAGGAAGACCACTCCGGTCTCGCTTCGCAACGGTGAGGCGATGAGGAAGAACACGAGGAGCGAGATGGCGGCCGCCGATGTCGTGAAGCACACCTTCCGTTCGAGCCGCACCGGTTGTGGCCATGCGAGCCACAGAAGGACCATCGTGCCCGCGACGGCACAGGCAAGGAACGGGCCTCCTGCCACCGGCAGGTTCGTGCCCGGACCGGAGACCAACCATCCCGAGATGTGACAGACGAGGTCGAGCGGGAGGGTCGCGAAGAAGAGGAGGGCACCGCCCATGGGAGCCGAGAGGAAAGAGAGGAGAAGACCACTCATCCCGACGACGAGCGAGAGTGATACGAGCGGGATGCAGAGGATGTTCGCGACCGGAGAGATGAGAGGGATCGACCCGAAGACGGAGGCGACGAGAGGGGCTGTGGCGAAGGTGGCCAGGAGAGTGGCGGCGAGCGGGGCCAGGAGCATCCCGGCATGCCCGCCCGTGAGGGCAGAGAGCCAAGCCACCGCCAGTCTGCCGAAGACCACGAGCGCCGCCGTCGCCGTGACGGAGAGAGCGAACCCGACGGAGAAGGCCGTCGTCGGGTCGAAGAGGAGGACCGCGGCGACCACCGCTCCGAGCGCGGCCATCGCATCGGCCCTGCGCCCACCCTGTATCGCCACGGCAGCGACCAGCGCGACCCCGAAGGCCCTGACCGCAGAGACCTGCATCCCCGAGAGCAGGACGTATCCGAAACCGATCGCGAGTGCGACGGAGACAGTGGTGCGCGAGGAGAGCCCTATGACGCTCGCCAGCGCTCCCACACACGCGAGGACGATGGCCAGATGGGTCCCCGAGACCGCCAGGACGTGTGCGAGTCCTGCTGCTCTCAGGTCCAGTTCGGCCTGAGAGCCCCGGAGCCGCTCCCTGTCCCCCAGCAGGATGCCTCGCAGGACGTCGCTGCCCGGACCCTCCAGCCCTCTCATGCGTTCCTGTGCCGCGAGGCGCACTCTGGCCGCTTGCCCGGGAAGGCCACGACGGAATCCGAGCACCTCTCCGCTCCACACCTGCCCGCGCGCGATGGTCCCGCGCTCGAAGTCGGAGGCGGCCAGAGCGGGATCACCGGGCTTTTCAAGCCGCCCTCGCACCTCGACGACCTGCCCCGGACTCGGAGCAGGACCGCATGTCTTGGCCCACTCGACGACCACCGGATGACCCGAACCGACGCCTTCGACCAGCCGCATCCTGACCCTTGTGGCTCCTGCGGAGGTGCGCGGGTCTGAGAGGACCACCGCCCGCCAGGTGCCTGTCCTGCCATCAACGGCATCGGATGCCTCAACGACACCGTAGAAGAAGGTGCCGCCCACCATCAGGCCGACGCCTGCCGCTACGAGCAGGAGCGCGACCCACAGCACGTACCCTCGGCGCCGGGTCCTCCTCGCACCCGTCGTCGCATCCTCTCTGACCGACCTCCAGACGAGGATGCCACCGCACGACGACAGCACCAGGCCGCAGGCCGGGAGTGCAGGGTATGGCAAGCGAGCGGCGAGGAGGCCCGTACCCGCGACGGCGGCCCATGTCACTGCCGCCACCCACGCCATGGGAGGGATGCTGGGTCTTATGACCGTTCCGGGATCGGGAGCGGCCGCGTTCATCGCGAGACTCCGCTCACCTGACCGCGACCATCTCTCGGATGGCCTCTATCTTCTTGGGCCCTATGCCGGAGACGCGCATCAGGTCCTCGACCGAGGTGAACGGCCCGCCCGACTCCCGCTCTGCGACTATCTTCCGTGCGGTGGCAGGACCTATGCCGGGAAGCGTCTCCAACTCCGCGGCCTCGGCCGAGTTCAGGTCTATGACCTCAGCGACACCTCCTCTCCCTCCTCCTGTGTCGGCCGCATCACCCGGGCCTTCCGTGACACCGCCCGCTCCCCCCGCTGCCTCCCACTCGTCGAGGGTGGGTACGACGATCTGCTCTCCGTCACTCACCTCGCGCGCGAGGTTGACTCCCTGCGGTGCGGCGCTGGCCAGACAGCCTCCTGCCGCCTGCACCGCCTCGTGCACCCTTGCGCCCTCTTCGAGGGCGTACACGCCGGGCCGCATGACCGCTCCGACCACGTGCACGAAGACCGTCGCGCTCTCCTCGGTCACCTTTTCCGGGGTGCTCGTGGTAACGCTGCTTCCTTGCGCCGAAGACCCCTCTCCTGCGGTAGCACGATGCACCTCGAACTCGCCTGAAGAGGCCTCGCCTTGCAAGGCGTACCTCGCCGCCAGAAGTCCGCCGACCGAGAGGAGCACGACGAGGAGTGCCACGGCAGCACGCCGGGGGACGGACAGTCCCGCGCGCTCGAGCACCTCGTGGACCTTCTCTGTGACAGAAGACAAGAACACCCCTCCGAGGCACATGCTCGCAAAGGGTGTTCACCGATCTCGAACCCGGAACCTAACGCATCCTTACCGCCACCGGCCGAGCGCCACTGATGGTCGTGTGCGTCAGGAGGCCCGACAGGTCAGCCCACGACCACGCTCACCAGTTTGCCTGGCACGACGACTATCTTCTTTACCTCTTTGCCCTCGACGTGCTTGGCGACCGCCTCAAGAGCCACCTTTGTGACCTCGTCGTTGGTGAGCGACGCTGCCACCTGGATCTTCGCACGCACCTTGCCGTTGACCTGCACGGCCATCTCGAGGACCTCGGCAGCCGCAGCATCGGCGTCATAGGAAGGCCAGGGCTGGGAGTGGACCGAACCGTCGCGCCCCAGCACCTCGCGCCACAACTCCTCGGCCATGTGAGGGACGTAAGGAGCGAGAAGCAGAGTGAGCGTCTCTGCGACCTGTCGCATCAGGACGGGGTCGCGGTCGTCGGGTGTCACCGAGTTGCGGTAGTCGTAGGCGGCGTTGGTCAACTCCATCATCGCCGCGATCGAGGTGTTGAGCGCGAAGGACGAGGCATCGTCTGTGACCTTGCCTATCACCCGATGCATCTCGCGGTGGAGGTCTTTGACCGCAGCGTCGTCCAGCGCGACCTCCGCGTCGGCATCGACGCTGCCGGGCGGTACCTCCTCGGCGATGTCTGCGACCAGGCGCCACACTCGCCCGAGCCAGCGGTACATGCCCTCGATGCCCTCGTAGGACCACTCCAGGTCCTTGTCGGGCGGGGCCATGAACAGGATGTATGCGCGCAGGGCGTCGGCACCGTACTTGGCGATCATGTCCTCGGGCGCGACGACGTTGCCCTTCGACTTGCTCATCACCTCGCCGTCCATCTTCACCATGCCCTGGGTCAGAAGACGCGTGAACGGCTCGCCGAACTCGCAGAGCCCCATGTCCTGGAAGACCTTGGTGAAGAAGCGCGAGTAGAGCAGGTGGAGGATGGCATGCTCGATGCCGCCGATGTACTGGTCGACAGGCATCCAGTAGTCGCCCTTGGCCTTGTCCCATATCACTTCGTTGTTGCGAGCGTCGCAGTAGCGGAAGTAATACCACGACGAGCAGATGAAGGTGTCCATGGTGTCTGTCTCGCGGCGGGCCGCACCCCCACACCTCGGACACGTGGTCTCGTAGAACTCCGGGTGGTCGGCGAGTGTCTCACCCTTCGCGATGTCGACGTCCAGCGGGAGTTCGACCGGTAACTCCTCTTCGGGCACGGGCACGAGTCCGCACTTCTCGCAGTGGATGGCAGGGATCGGGTTGCCCCAGTAGCGCTGGCGCGAGATGAGCCAGTCACGCAGACGGAAGTTGACGGCCGCACGCCCCTGGCCGCGCTCCTCCAGCCACGCCGTGACCGCTCGCACGCCCTCGCCGTCCTTGCCAGTGGGAGTCCCTGTGAACTCGCCCGACTGCACCATGATGCCGTCACCGGGGTATGCCTCCTCCCACTCCACTTCCTCGAGCACGCGGTCCTTCTCGTCCTTCAGACGCTCGTAGAGAGGATCGTCCTCGGAGACGACGACAGGGGGGATGGGCAGGCCGTACTGCCTGGCGAACTCGAAGTCGCGCTGGTCGCCGCAGGGCACGGCCATCACGGCGCCGGTGCCGTACTCCATGAGCACGTAGTCGGAGACCCACACCGGCACCTTCTCGCCGTTGACGGGGTTGATGACGTAGCGCCCGGTGAACGCACCGCTCTTCTTGCGGTCGGTCATGGAGCGCTCGATGGCGGACTCGCGCTCGGCCTTGTCCACCACGGCCATGACCGCATCGGCGTACTCGGTGCCCTCCACGATCTCGCGGACGAGGGGATGTTCGGGAGCCAGCAGGAAGAACGTGCAGCCGAAGAGGGTATCGGGGCGCGTCGTGAACACCGTTATCGTGTGGTCGGTCGGCTCGCCGTCCGCGTCACAGAGCACGAAGTCGACCTCCGCGCCCTCCGAGCGGCCTATCCAGTTGGCCTGCATCGTCTTGACGCGCTCAGGCCAGCCGTCGAGGGTGTCGAGGTCGTCGAGGAGTTCCTGGGCGTACTCGGTGATCTTGAAGAACCACTGCTCCAGTTCGCGCCGCTCGACGCGCGAATGGCAGCGCCAGCACTCCCCGTCGCCTATGACCTGCTCGTTGGCGAGCACGGTCGCACAGGACGGACACCAGTTCACAGGGCTGGACTTGCGCTCGACGAGCCCACGCTCCCAGAACTTGAGGAATATCCACTGGCCCCACCGATAGTACTCGGGGTCGCTGGAGGCCAGTTTGCGGCTCCAGTCATAGGAGAAGCCCATCCGCCTGAAGGAGGCCTCCTGCTTGGCGATGTTGGCATACGTCCACTTCGCCGGATGGGTGTCGCTCTTTATCGCAGCGTTCTCAGCCGGAAGGCCGAAGGAGTCCCAGCCCATGGGATGGAGCACGCTGTGCCCTCGCATGGTGAGGAAGCGGGCCAGAACGTCGCCTATCGTGTAGTTGCGCACGTGTCCCATGTGGATGTCGCCGGAGGGGTACGGGAACATCTCGAGCACGTAGTACTTCTGCTTGTCCGGGTCCTCGGTGACGTGGTAGAGGCCATCGTCCTCCCAGACCTTCTGCCACTTCTCCTCTATCGCATGGGGGTCGTACTTCCGCGACACTTCTGTCTGCCTCCTGTCAGGGGGAACGCATGCTTATCGCATGATAGCGGAGGATGCGCAGGCGCGGTACCGACCGTGTGCGAAGTACGTCGAGGAGAGAGGCGGGTCTTACTTGACGTGGACGGTGATCTCGAAGGTGCGCTCGGGGCCGTCCACGGAGGCCGGAGAGCCGTACTCCATCTTCAGCGTGGTCGTACCCTCCGAGATGCCCTCGAAGTAGAAGGTCTCCGTGCCCGCGTCGCTGCCTTCCTCCTCCGGCTCGAAGGAGGACTCTCCCGCCTGCATCAGGACGTCCGGGTCTATCTCCGAGACCAACCAGACGCTCTCGCCCGCAAGAGAGGAGTCCAGCGCTACCTCCAGCTGTCCGCCCACCGCGACGGTCACCTCACTGCCCGAATCCTCCTCGGTAACGGAAGCGTCACCGGAAGCGCAGGCGAAAAGCGTGAGTCCTAAGACCGCCAGCAGAGCCAGTGCCGTGACCGCCAGGGTCACCATCCTGCGATACGAAGCACAACGGGCACGTGACGTTCT
>CAYWAF010000004.1:0-23618 GCA_964456355.1 uncultured Eubacteriales bacterium
GGCCGATGTCGTGGTGATCGGGCCCGGTAGCCTGTTCACCAGCGTGATCCCGAACCTTCTCGTAGAAGGGATGGCCGAGGCCCTTGCCTCCTCCTCCGCCTTGAAAGTCTACGTCTGCAACGTGGCCGACCAGGGAGGCGAGACGAGCGGGATGGACGCCGCCGAGCATGTCGAGGCTTTGCGCTCTCACGGTCTGGACGGTGTCCTGGACGTGGTGCTGGTGCACGCGCCCTCATCGACCCCCTCCGCACACGAGGAGGACATGCTGTGCGATGATGAGATGGTGGAACCCGTCCATGTCGACAGCGATGCGATATCGCGGATAGAGGGGTGGGGCATCCGAGTGGTCGAGGAGGACCTGGCAGATCCCGAGTGTCCCACCCGGCATCATCGGGACAGGTTGTGTCGCGTACTTAGCGAGGTCTTACGCTAGATGTCTTTCACCGCTGAGGTAAAAGAGGAACTCTCCCGCATCGAACCGAAGCGGCAGTGCTGCCTGAGAGCCGAGTTGTCCGCCCTCATGCGCATAGAGGGGACGCTGCATCTGACGGGGAGGGAGCACTTCCGCGTCGAGGTGGCCACCGAGACCGCTCCGGTCGCGCGCAAGACGATAAAGCTGCTCCATGGCCTCTATGGGCTCAAGACCGAACTCACCGTACGGCGTTCCGTCCTCCACAAGACGAACAACTATCTGATAACCATCCCGGCTCAGCCGAAGCTGGCTCCTGCGCTCACGGAGATGGGGATACTGGACGAGGAGATGGGGCTCGTCAGCGGCGTGATGCCACGCGTGGTGGAGCGCGACTGCTGTGCCATCGCCTATCTGAGGGGCGCGTTCCTGGGCGGAGGGTTCGTCGCCGACCCGACAGGCGATTTCCACTTCGAGCTGACGGCCGAGAGCGAGCAGATGGCCGAAGACCTGGCGGCACTCATGGAGCGCTTCGATATCGGCGGGAAGGTCACGAGGCGTCGCGGTCTGTACACGGTCTACCTGAAGGGAGCCGAGCCGATCGTGACCTTCTTGGCTCTCGTGGGAGCGCATAGGGCGCTCCTGCGGACGGAGGACGTGCGCGTCATCAAGTCGATGCGCAACGACGTCAACCGTCTGGTCAACGCCGAGACCGCCAACCTCGCCAAGGCGGCCGAGGCCGCTGCGGGCCAGATCGAGGCGATACGCATCCTGGACGAGACCCGCGGCCTCCACAACCTTCCTCCGGCTCTGCGCGAGTTGGCCGAGCTCCGGCTCAAGTATCCTGATGTGAGCCTGAGGGAGCTCGGCGAGTTGGCCGATCCGCCACTCTCGAAGTCGGCGGTATATCATAGGGTTCGCCGCATCGAGGAGATGGCACGCAGGGATGCCGGGGAGGACGAGTGACCTCTGTCTGTGCGTGCATATGCGGTGCGCTTCAGGGTAGGTTCCTACTAGGAGGAAGTCGAGTCTGACCGCCACAGGTGGTCGCGACGCAAGGAGGGAGTCAGCTGTGACGATCAAGGTTGGTATCAACGGCTTCGGCCGCATCGGGCGCCTGGTGTTCCGCGGTTGCGAGACGGATCCGGACATCGAGGTGGTCGCCGTCAACGACCTGACGGACCCTGCTACACTGGCCCACCTGCTCAAGTACGATTCGGTACACGGGATCCTCGATCGTAAGGTGGAAGCGGTCGATGACGGGTTCACCGTGGACGGTCGTTTCGTCAAGGTCATCTCCGAGCGCGATCCGGCCGACCTTCCCTGGGGAGACCTGGGCATCCAGGTGGTCGTCGAGTCCACCGGCATCTTCACCGATGCCCTGAAGGCCAAGGCCCACATCGATGCCGGCTGCGAGAAGGTCATCATCTCCGCTCCGGCCAAGAACGAGGACATCACCATCGTCAAAGGTGTCAACGACGGTGAATACGACCCGGCGAAGCACCATGTGATCTCCAACGCCTCGTGTACCACGAACTGTCTGGCGCCGGTAGCCAAGGTGCTCGACGACAACTGGGGCATAGAGCGAGGCTTCATGACCACCGTGCACGCCTACACCGGTGACCAGCGCGTTCTCGATTTCCCTCACAGGGACCTGCGCCGCGCACGTGCCGCTGCTCTCTCCATCATCCCGACCTCCACGGGTGCCGCGAAGGCCATCGGCCTCGTGATGCCGCAGCTCAAGGGCAGGATGGACGGCATGGCCATGCGCGTGCCCACTCCTGACGGCTCGGTCGTCGACCTGGTCGCCGAACTCAAGGCCGAAGTGACCGCAGATGAGGTCAACGCTGCGATGAAAGCAGCCGCCGAGGGGCCCATGAAGGGCATCCTCGAGTACACGGAAGACCCGATAGTCTCGGTCGACGTGATCGGCAACCCCGCCTCGTCCATCTTCGACAGCAAGGCCACGATGGCCATGGGCACGCTGGTCAAGTGCATATCCTGGTACGACAACGAATGGGGCTACTCGAACCGCGTGGTAGACCTGATAGGCATGATCCTCGGCTGAGAGGACGAACGCACCGGAGACCGGTCCCCGACGTGAGTGAGGATACGGATGTTCGACAAGCTGACCGTTCGTGAAGCCGATGTGGCCGGAAAGCGCGTCCTGGTCCGTGTGGACTTCAACGTCCCCTTGTCCGAGGGGTCTGTGGTGGACGACATGCGCATCCGCGCTGCACTCCCCACCTTGCGCTATCTGATAGACAGGGGCGCGAGGGTGATCATAATCAGCCACCTGGGAAGGCCCGGGGGCAAGCCCGACCCGCGCTACTCGTTGAGGCCGGTGCGTCGAGTGCTGGCACGCCTGCTCGGTCGCAACGTCCACTTCGTGGACACGACCGTGGGGCCCGATGCCATCGAGGCCGTAGACCGCATGGTCGAGGGCGAAGTGGTCATGCTGGAGAATCTGCGCTTCAATCCCGGTGAGAAGGCGAACGACCCGGAGTTCGCACGTCGCCTCGCTTCTCTGGCTGACATCTACGTCAACGACGCCTTCGGAGCTGTGCATCGCGCTCATGCGTCGACCGTCGGCGTGACCGAATACCTCCCCGCCTACGCTGGCATCCTGCTCGCCCGTGAGGTCGAGACCCTCACGGAGATGCTCTCCAACCCCGAGCGCCCCTTCGTCACCATCCTGGGCGGCTCGAAGGTCTCGGACAAGTTCGGGGTCATAGAGCGTCTGTTGGACGTGGTCGACATGCTCCTCATCGGCGGGGGGATGTGCTTCACCATGCTGGTCGCACAGGGCGTGGAGGTCGGTCGCTCCATAGTGGAGCAGGACTGGGTGGAGCCGGCGAAAGGGATGCTCTCCAAGGCCGAAGAGAAAGGCGTCGAGATCATGCTGCCCGTCGACTTCGTCGTCGCCGAGGCGATCGCCGAGGACACCGACATCCGGATCGTCGGTCGTGACGAGATCCCCCCGGACATGATGGGCCTCGACATCGGGCCTACGACCATCGAGCTGTACAAGGACGCCATCACCTCGGCCAAGACCATCTTCTGGAACGGACCGATGGGGGTCTTCGAGCTCTCTCCGTTCGAAAGAGGCACTCGAGAGGTGGCAGGCACGATATCCAGGAACAACAGGGCGATATCGGTCGTGGGCGGTGGAGACTCGGTGGCCGCCATAAAGAAGTTCGGCCTCCAGGAGCGCGTGACGTTCGTCTCGACGGGCGGCGGCGCCTCGATGAAGCTGCTCGAAGGCTCCAAGTTGCCGGGCATAGAAGCGCTCCGGAGCAGAGACGAGTTCGCTGCGTGACCGTTGTGGCCGAAGCAAGGACCGGCAGACAGACGTCCGACCTCACGAGGGGAGACAGGAAACATGGCACGTCGTCCGATGGTAGCGGGTAACTGGAAGATGAACACGACGTCCAGCGAGGGCGCGAGTCTCGTGCAGGACCTCGAAGAGAAGGTCTCCGGGATGGAGGAGAGGGTCGAGATAGTCGTCTGCCCTCCTGCGACGGGTCTGAAGTCGGTATCCACCGTCATCGAACTCGACGAGGTCCCCATAGGACTCGGCGCTCAGAACGTGCACTGGGAGGCGAAGGGTGCTTTCACGGGGGAGATATCCACCGGCATGCTCGCCGACCTGCGCTGTGACTACGTGATAGTGGGTCACTCCGAGCGGCGTCAGATGTTCGGGGAGACCGACGAGACGGTGAACAAGAAGGTGAAGGCCGTCCTGGCTGCAGGGATGACTCCCATCATGTGCGTGGGGGAGACCTTGGAGATACGTGAGAACGGGGAGACCGAGCAGTTCGTCCGTGGTCAGGTACGGGCCGGCTTGGAAGGCATCGATGCCGAACAAGCGGCGTCTCTCATCATCGCCTACGAGCCTATATGGGCCATCGGCACGGGCAAGACGCCTACCCCGGAGGATGCCAACGACGTCTGTCGGACCATCCGTGCCACCGTCGGAGCGTTGTTCGGACAGGGAGCCGCGATGCAGATGCGCGTGCTCTACGGAGGCTCCGTCAAACCGGACAACAGCGCGGCCTTCTTCGCCGAACCCGACATCGATGGGGCGCTGGTGGGCGGTGCCGCACTGGACGCCACCTCTTTCGCCGACATCGTGAGAGCAGCGCTGTAGGACCCATGCCGAAGAACCTGCCTTGCGTTCTCGTGATAATGGACGGTTTCGGCGTGGCCGAGCCGGCTCCTTACAACGCCATCTCGGTCGCCGACACTCCCGAGCTGGACAGACTGTTCGCCGACTATCCCTTCACGACGTTGCGCGCTTCCGGTCTTGCCGTCGGTCTCCCGGAAGGACAGATGGGCAACTCGGAGGTGGGGCATCTCAACATCGGCGCCGGACGTGTCGT
This sequence comes from uncultured Eubacteriales bacterium, assembly GCA_964456355.1. GTDB lineage: Bacteria > Actinomycetota > Coriobacteriia > Anaerosomatales > CAYWAF01 > CAYWAF01. The sequence continues at coordinate 4,792 of CAYWAF010000004.1, forward strand.
CTACCAGGAGTTCACCCGCATATCCAAGGCCATCGAGGACGGCTCGATCCTGGAGAACCCTGTCTTGTGCGAAGCGATGGACGCCGCGATCTCTGTGGGCACCGCCGTGCATCTGATGGGGCTCGTCTCCGACGGAGGCGTCCACAGCCATCAAGAACACCTCTACGCCCTGGTGCGGATGGCCGCAGGACGCGGGGCCGAGAAGGTGTTCATCCATGCGTTCCTGGACGGCAGGGATGTGCCGCCCACCTCCGGCAAAGGTTATCTCGAGGCACTCGAGAAGGAGTTGGGCGACATCGGCGTGGGCCGCATAGCCACCACGATGGGGCGCTACTATGCGATGGACCGCGACAACCGCTGGGACCGGGTGGAGAAGGCGTATCGGGCGATGACGTTGGGCGAGGGGGTCGAGGCAGTCAGCGCTCCTGAGGCGGTGCAGGCCAGCTACGATGCCGGCGTCACTGACGAGTTCGTCATGCCCGTTGTCGTCTGCGAAGACGGCGAGCCCGTCGCGAAGGTCTCCGACGGGGATGCGCTCATCTTCTTCAACTTCCGTCCGGACCGCGCTCGAGAGATCACTCATGCTTTCGTGGACGAAGCCTTCGACCACTTCGACAGGCCGGTACGTCCCCGGACCCACTTCGTCTGCCTGACCGAGTACGACCCCGAGATATCCGCTCCCGTCGCCTTCCCGAAGGACCTCCCGCGCCATGTGTTGGCCGACGTGTTGTCCGAGGCCGGTCTTCGCCAGCTCCATATCGCGGAGACCGAGAAATACGCCCATGTGACCTTCTTCTTCAACGGAGGAGCGGAAGGGCCCAAGCCGGGCGAGGAGCGCATACTCGTGCCTTCACCGAAGGTCGCTACCTACGACATGCAGCCGGAGATGAGCGCACCGGAGGTGACCGAGCGACTCTGCGATGCCATAGAACGGGATGCAGCCGATGTCTACATCGTCAACTTCGCCAACTGTGACATGGTCGGACACACAGGCGTGATGGAGGCCGCGGTCAAAGCGGTCGAGGCCGTCGATGCCGGCGTGGGCCGAGTGGTCCGCACCATCAGGGAGCATGGAGGCACCGCGCTGGTCACTGCTGACCATGGCAACGCCGAGCGCATGCTCGACGACGATGGCGCCCCTTTCACCGCGCACACCTCGGACGAGGTACCGTTCTGCGTCGTGGCAGATGGCGTGAAAGGACTGGAAGAAGGGGGCATCCTGGCTGATATAGCGCCCACGCTCCTGGACCTCATAGGGCTCGATCCGCCTGAGGAGTGGACTGGGCGCTCGCTCCTGATATACTAGTGCGTCGTTCGCCACACGCTGTGGTGACGACTGTCGTCAGACAAGGAGAGTGACGTGAGTCCGTACGTACCCGATGTGGTCATATACGTGATACTGCTCATCCATACTGCAGCCTGCATCGGACTCATAGTCTTCATCCTCCTACACTCCGGCAAGGGGACGGGCGTGTCGTCCATGTTCACCGGAGCGATGCCTACGACCGCCACAGGCACGGGCATCATAGAGAAGAACCTCGACAGGATAACCATCGTGCTCTCGGTGGTCTTCACCATCACGACGTTGTTGCTGATGGTCCTCTATCGTCCCGGCGCTTAGGCGTTCCGTCCTCTCCACCCCTTGTTTTGCGTCTTCCTCCGTCGCTTTTTCAAGTCGGCGGTTTTTTCTTTGCGGACAACGGGAACTCTTATTCAGGAAGGCTTGTCAATCAATATGATAGGGAGGACACTGTTCACAGTCAGGGGAGATATGCCTCGGTACAGGGCGTTTTCTGCCCATGGTCGGGGTGTGTCTCGCAAAACGACAGGAGTTCGTCTCTGATCGGAGGGAGGGTGCGCTTTGTCAGCTAAGTTCCGTAAATTGGGTGTGGTCGTGCTGAGCTTGGCCATGGTGCTCGCCATGGCTACAGCTACTGCATGCACCACGACCGGCACCACAGAGGGTGAGGGAGGTGACGAGGCAAAGAAGGGCGGCACGTTCAAGTTCTACATCGCCGAGCCGGCCTTCATCGATCCCGTCAACCTTCAGGAGTCCGAGGGGACGCAAGTTGGCCAGGCGGTCTTCGATAGCCTAGTTGCCTTCGATCCGCTCACCTCTGAGATCGAGCCGGCGGCTGCCGAGAGCTGGGAACCGAACGAGGATGCAAGCGTTTGGACGTTCCATCTCGTAGAAGGCGCCAAGTTCCACAACGGTGACCCGGTCACCGCAGAGGATTTCAAGTACGCTTGGGAGCGTATCTGCGATCCGGACAACGAGTCCGAGATCAGCTACCATCTGGCACCCGTCAAGGGTTACGACGAGATGGTGGCCGGTGAGGCAGACGAGCTCGAAGGCGTGAAGGCCATCGACGACAACACTCTCGAGGTCACGCTCCAGTATCCGTTCGCCGACTTCGAGTATGTCGTAGGCCATCCGGCACTCGCGCCGGTCCCGATGAAGGCCGTCGAGGAGGACCCGGAAGGGTTCGCCGAGATGCCCATCGGCAACGGTCCGTTCATGATGAGCGAGCCGTGGGCGCACGACCAGTACATCAAGGTCGAGAAGTTCGCCGATTACTACGGCGACGAGCCGAACATTGATGGCGTGGACTTCATGATCCTGGCCGACCAGGACACCGCGTTCCTCGAGTTCCAGGCGGGTAACCTGGACTTCACCCCGATCCCGACCGGTCAGATCCAGGATACCGTCGACGAGTATGGCGAGAGCCCGGACGGTTACACCGTCAATCCCGGCGAGCAGGTCTCGCTCGGTGCTGAGCTCGCCACTTACTACCTGCTCATGAACAACAACAACGACATCCTCAAGGACCCGAAGGTCCGGGCGGCGCTCTCTCTGGCCGTCGACCGCGACCAGATCGTGGAGAAGGTCTTCGAGGGCACTCGTATCCCGGCCACCGGCATCGTGCCTCCAGGCATAGTCGGCTATCAGGAGGATGCGTTCGAGTACTCGAAGTACGATCCTGAGAAGGCCAAGGAGATGCTCGCAGATGCCGGGTATCCCAACGGCGAGGGTCTGCCGACCATCAAACTCGAGTACAACACCGGCTCCGGTCACGAGGACATCCTTGCTCTGGTCAAGAGCGACCTCGAGGCCATTGGCGTCAACTCTGAGCTGGAAGGTACCGAGTGGGCCCAGTATCTCGACAAGCTCGAGGCTGGCACCTACCAGGTCGGTCGTCTCGGTTGGATCGCCGACTATCCGATCATGGACAACTTCTTGTATCCGTTGTTCCTGACGGGTAGCGCCGACAACTATTCGTTCTACAGCAATCCCGAGGTGGACAAGCTCCTCGAGGATGCACGCAAGACCACCGATGCGGACGAGCGTGTGTCTATGTACCAGGAGGCTGAGAAGATGATCGGTGCCGATGCGCCCATCATCCCGATAGTCTTCTATCGTCACACCCGTGTGGCATCCGACCGTGTCCATGACGGCATCTACAGCCCGAACGGTCTGTTCAACTTCGAGAGTGTGTGGTTGGACACCGGCGGAGACGCTGCTACGGAGTAGTCAGCATCACTTGGCGATGTGCCGGGGCGGGAGATCCGCCTCGGCACATCGTTCGCTAGCCACCAGCTCGTCCAGTCCGCCCCGTATTTCCCGGAGTCAGGTCTTCAGTCCATGCTCAAATACATCCTGAAGCGCATCTTGCAGATGATCCCGGTCTTCTTCGGAGTGACCATCCTCCTGTTCACCCTCCGGGCTCCCGGGGTCCTGCCAGGTGATCCGGTCAGGATGATCACAGGCGAGAGGGCCATCTCACCGGAGCTCTATCAGGAGATCGTCGAGAAGAACGGGCTGGACAAGCCGATATGGCAACAGTACTTCATCTACGTGGGCAATCTGCTCCATGGGGACCTCGGCCACTCCTACCAGAAGGGTCGTTCCGTCGTCGACATCTTCGCCGACAAGTTCCCGAACACTCTTCGGCTTGCGGTCGCAGCGATCATCATAGAGATAGTGATGGGGGTCGGTGCGGGCCTTGTGTCCGCCGTCAAACAGTATTCGTTCTCAGACATCTTCGTGACGTTGACGACGTCCATCCTGGTGTCCGTCCCTGTCTTCTGGCTGGGTATGTTGTTGCAGATGTTCTTCGGCATAATGATGAAAGACTGGACGAACGGAGCGTTCTACTTACCGATATCGCAGATGTCGTCGAGTCAGTTTCCCGACTGGGTGCATCTGATACTTCCCGCGTTCACTCTGGCGTCGGTCTCCTCGGCCTATGTGGCGAGGATAATGCGCAGCCAGATGCTCGAGTCCATGGGCCAGGACTACACGCGGACCGCTTACGCGAAGGGCCTGACGAACGGTGCGGTCGTGCGCAAGCACGCCATGAAGAACGCACTCATCCCGGTCGTGACGTTCATAGGCATAGACTTCGGGGTGATGATGAGCGGTGCGATACTGACCGAGACGATATTCAGCTGGCCCGGAGTAGGTCGCGAGATATACCTTGCCATCGGTCAACGTGACTGGCCCGTGGTGATAGGTGGCGTGATCATAATCGTCTTCGCAGTGATGATCATCAACCTTCTCGTGGACATAAGTTATGCGGTGCTCGACCCGAGGATCAGGTACGGGGGTGAGGCTGAATGACCGACGACCCTCGCGAACGCGACGACCTCACTCCGCATGACGAGGACCCGATGACCTATGGTGACCTCGAGGACGTGGGAGGGCATCCGGTCAAAGACCAGGCTTCCACGACGCCGGGAGCGCCCATAGGCGACATCGGCCTGATCGACTCCGCGACCAGCGCTCCACGCACGCTGTGGGGGGATGCTTTCCGTCGGCTCCGCAAGAACAAGCTGGCGATAGCCGGTCTCGTCTGGATCATCTTCATAGTCCTGGTGGCGGTTTCTGCAGACCTTTGGGTCCCGACTCACTTCGCCGACCCGCTCCAACCGGAGTACGAATCTCTTCTCCCGCCGTCTCTTCCCGACCATCCGTTCGGCACGGACAAGTTAGGGCGGGACGTGTTCAGCAGGGTGATCTACGGTTCGCGGATATCGTTGGCAGTCGGAATCGTGGCGGTATCGATATCTCTGGTCATAGGGCTCATATTGGGTGCGCTTTCCGGCTATTACAGTGGGGCCACGGACTCGGTGATCATGCGCGTGGCAGACGTCTTCCTGGCATTCCCATACATACTGTTCGCCATCGCGCTCCTTGCGGTCTTCAGATCGAGCGGATCCGAGTTCGGCAAGGGTTTCTGGCCGGTCTTCATCGCGATCGGCATCCTCGGCTGGCCTTCTATAGCGCGTGTGTTCCGAAGTTCCATACTCTCGGTCAAAGAGCACGAGTACATCGATGCGGCTCGTGCGATGGGCGCTGGAGACATACGCATAATGTTCCGGCACATCATGCCCAATGCGGTCGCGCCCATAATCGTCTACGGGACGATGAGCGTCGGCGGCGCCATCCTCGCCGAGGCGGCTCTCTCGTTCCTCGGGATGGGCGTGCAGCCTCCGACTCCCAGTTGGGGGCTCATGTTGTCCGAGGCCAAGCCGCTGATGTTCGCCGCGCCCTGGCTGACCATATGGCCCGGCATCGCGATCCTCACCACGGTCCTTGCGTTCGTGCTGATGGGTGATGGTCTTCGTGATGCCCTAGACGTGAAGATGAAGGACTGAGCCGATGGCCCTTTTGGAAGTGACCGGACTCAAGACGCATTTCTTCACCCGCGATGGCGTGGTGAAGGCGGTCGACGGCGTCACGTTCTCCCTCGAGAGGGGCAAGACGCTCGCGATCGTGGGGGAGTCGGGCTCCGGAAAGTCCGTGACCGCTCTGTCGCTCATGCGGCTCATCCCCGATCCTCCGGGCAAGATACTGGAGGGCTCCATCATCTTCGACGGCAAGGACGTGCTCGAGATGAGCGATGCCGAGGTCCGCGCGTTGCGCGGCAACCGCATCGCGATGATCTTCCAAGACCCCATGACCTCCCTCAACCCGGTATACCGGGTAGGGCGTCAGATAGGCGAGGCGTTGCGCCTGCACAAGGGCATGTCGAAGAAGGAGGCCTTCGAGCGCTCCGTCGAGCTTCTCGACATGGTCGGCATCCCGAACGCTCGTGAGAGGGCGAAGGACTATCCACACCAGTTCTCGGGCGGGATGAGGCAGCGTGCGATGATAGCGATGGCGCTCTCCTGCGACCCCGATATCCTCATCGCGGACGAGCCGACGACCGCTCTCGATGTGACCATCCAGGCCCAGATACTCGAATTGATGATGGAGATGCAGGAGCGCACCGGTGCAGCGATCATCATAATCACCCACGACCTCGGAGTGGTGGCCGACATGGCCGACGACGTGATGGTGATGTATGCGGGCAAGCAGGTCGAGTACGGAGTGGCAGACGAGGTCTTCTACGAGTCACTGCACCCCTACACATGGGGCCTGCTCGACAGCCTCCCTCGTCACGATGTGGGCGAGAAGAGCGAGTTGCATCCCATCGCGGGCCAACCTCCGAGCCTGATCAACGTCCCGCCCGGTTGCGCTTTCCATCCCCGTTGCCCGTATTCCAAGGACGTGTGTAGCAGCGACACCCCCGAGTTGCGGGACATCGCAGGCGGGCATCTGGCCGCCTGTCATTTCGCAGGCGACCCGGGTTTCACGCACCGCGATGCGCGAGCGACCGAAGAGGTGGCCTGAGTGGCGCTGCTGGAGGTAAAAGACCTCAAGAAACACTTCCCGGTGGACCAGGGAGTCTTCTCTTCACGCTTCGGCAAGAAGGTCTTCGCCGTGGACGGCATCTCCTTCTCCGTGGGGGAGGGGGAGACTCTGGGTCTGGTCGGAGAATCCGGTTGTGGTAAGTCGACCACAGGCCGCTGCGTGATGCGCCTTCTCAAGATAACGGACGGATCGATCTTCTTCGATGGCACCTCCGTGCATGACCTGAAAGGCAAGGCGCTCAAGGACTTCCGACGCGACGTGCAGATCATCTTCCAGGACCCGTATGCGTCATTGAACCCTCGCATGACCATAGGCGAGATCGTGGGAGAGCCGCTCCTGATACACGGGGTAGGGACCAGGAAAGAACGACGCGACAAGGCAAAAGACCTCTTGGCCGTCGTCGGGCTGAACCCTGAGCACATCAACCGCTACCCGCACGAGTTCTCGGGAGGGCAGCGTCAGCGCATAGGCATCGCTCGCGCCTTGGCGTTGCGTCCGCGCCTCATAGTCTGCGACGAGCCGGTATCGGCCCTCGACGTCTCCATCCAGGCGCAGGTCATAAACCTTCTGGACGAGTTACAGGATGAGTTCGGGATGGCGTATCTCTTCATCGCCCATGACCTCTCGGTCGTCCGGCACATCTCGGACAAGGTCGCCGTCATGTATCTCGGCAAGATCGTCGAGGTGGGCGATTGGAAGGGGCTCTACGACGAGCCGCACCATCCCTACACGCAGTCGTTGCTCTCGGCCGTGCCGGTCCCGGACCCGAAGAAGCAACGTGAACGGCAGAGGATCATCCTGGAAGGCGACGTCCCTTCGCCGATCGACCCTCCGACGGGCTGTCGCTTCCACACCCGTTGTCCCATAGCCCAGTTCCCGATATGTCGTGAGCAGGAGCCCGAGCTGCGCGAGGTGGCACCGAACCATATGGCTGCGTGTCATTTCGCCGCGCCGTATCCCATCAAGGGCTCCCACATACAGGTGACTGCTTCTGCTGCATCCGACGCTGAGAAGGATGCCCAGGCAGGAGCCTCGCAGGAGGGGTAGCAGCCCCAGGCGACGTGCGATATACTCTCGTTCGCTGTCTGCAGAGCGGACGGATACATGTCGGAGTGGCGGAACGGCAGACGCGCTAGGTTGAGGGCCTAGTGTCCTGATAGGACGTGAGGGTTCAAATCCCTCCTCCGACACCACAGACTGAGCGGCTCTTCGCTTGGGGCGAGGGGCCGCTTTTTCATGAGCATCATAAGAGTCTGCCTCATACTCCCACGTACCGTATCGCCACTATCGCGATATCGTCAGCAGGCTCACCCTGCGCATGGTTCTTCGCCCGGTCCAACAGCGAGTCGACTATTTCTTTCGGCGTGCCGCCGCCGATTTCCGCCAACACGTCGTAGACTCCTTCTTCGCCGAAGAGGTCCGATCCGCTGCGCGCATCGAGTAGGCCGTCACTGAAGAGCACCATCGTGTCTCCGGGCTCCATGTGCAGGTCGATCTCCTGATACTCCAGGTCCTCGAAAAGGCCGAGGGGAGGGTTGCGGTGCAGGTCGCCGTCGCTGCAAGTGCCTTTGCCACAGAGGATGGGAGCAGGATGGCCTGCAGAGGCGATGGCCACATCTCCGGTGGCCAGGTCGAGAGAGCCGATCACTGCCGTTATGAAGCGCCCTTCGCTCACTTGCTCGATGATCGCATGGTTGGCGCGGTCCAGCACGGCTGCCGGTGAGACTTCCTGATATGCGAAGGCCCGGATCGTGCTCTTGGCCATCGCGGTCACAGTGGCCGCCTCAAGCCCCTTACCGGAGACGTCTCCGAGCACGAAGAACACGAGACCGGGTCGGATCTCGAAGATGTCGTAGAAGTCGCCTCCTATGCGGGCGAGCTTCGTGGCGCTGCGATAAGCATAGGCGAGTTCCAGTCCCGGCATATGAGGTGGCATCTTGAGAAGGCCGGCCTGCAGCGTGTCGGCGATTCTCCGCTCTGCGTTATAGAGGTCGGCGTTCTGGGTGGCCACTGTGAGCAGTGCAGCCAATTTGCGTGCAAAATCCACCTCTTCGGCTGTGAACTCCCTAATGTCCTTGTATGTGAACAACAACGCGCCGTACTGTCCATCGCGAGTCACCAGCGGGACGCTCATGTAGGCGCTCACCCCGAAGTGCTCGAGAGTGGAGCGAGCAGCTCCCGTCACTGCTCTGGTGTCTGTGATCACGACGACCTCACCCAGGTGCAACGCTCGGTCGAGAGGGCCTCCAGGGGCGACCGGGACGATCATACCCGGAGCTCCTTCCGGACTGTTGAGCGCACTGACGACCTTCCAACCCTCATCCACCTTCACGACCACTGCGGACATGTCGCTGTACAGCACGATGGATGCTTCTTTCATCGCCTGGCCCAACATCTTCTCCGCGTCCATGGTGCTGAGGACCAGTCTATCTATCGTGTTCAACGCCTCGCTCAGCGTCTTGGCCCGGGACTGCTTCTCTTGCAGGGTCTTGCGGTCGCTTATGTCTTCGACTATCTCCACGAAGTACGCAGGCTCTCCATCGGAATTCCTGACAGCGGTCCTTGCTGCGTTGACCCATAGCGAGGAGCCGTCTTTTCTCACGATGCGCTTCTCGAGCCGATACTCGGGGATGTCTCCCAGCTCGAGTCGCTCCACCAGTCCGCGTTCGGTGTATGCGTCCGATGGATGCGTGAGGGTCTCGGGGACCTTGTCCAGGAGTTCTTCAGCAGTATATCCGGTCATCTCGCAAAGGCGCTTGTTCACGAACGTGTATCGGCCGTCCAGGCCGACATGGCCTATGCCCAGGGTGGCTTGCTCGAACGTGGAGCGGAAGCGCTCCTCGCTCTCGCTCAATGCCTGAGTGGTCTCCGTGAGCTCCCTGAACAGGACGTCGTAGGGGCCCTTGAGAGAGGCTTCCACTATGGCGCGATAGACCAGGTAGTACATGATCACGCGCAGGATGTGTCCGATCGTGTTCGGTAGGCCGAACGGGTCCGTGTACACAGTGAAGGAGATCTCGGCCGCTATCCCTATGACGATCGAAGCGCTGAGCAACAGCCATACGGAATGCTCGAAGCGTTGGCGCTGCTCGTATAGGAGCACCAAGGCTATGAGCATGGCTATGGAGATGACGTACTCGCTGCCTATCTTGAAGGAGGTGAGTCCGTCAGGTCCGAAGGCCACGGGAAAGACGCCGAGCGCGATCGACGCGAGCAACGCAGCGGCACCTGCGCCGAAGCCCAGGAACACCAACCAATGGTTCGGCTTCCGCTTGATGAAGAAGGGTGCTATCAACAATGCCGCTGCCTGCAGGTAGTGTCCTGCCAGCCACAGCTGCGTAGGCAGGTCCACCGTCGCTCCGGGAATCAGCCCCATCCCTTTGTAGGCGACCGTGTGGAACAGGTCTATGCCGGCCACGAAGAAGTAGGATATCCCCAAGATGAGCAGATAGCCGCTGGTTATGTAGCGTCGAGCGTTCCAAGTGACCATGAACGTGGCTATCGCCACTGTGATGGCGAACATTTCGGCCAAGGTGTGGAAGAGCAGTGGGAGCTCCCACACATACCTCACCCAGAGAAGGGCCCCACAGACTGCAGCGCCGATGAGCACCGCAGCCCACAAAGGGGTGCGAGATGAATGCCGGGTCACCATCAGAGTGAGATGTCCTGTCCGGTCATGTTCTGCGAGCCTCCTAATGTTCGCATGGTGGGTGCTTCTACTCAACAATCCCTCTTCACGGGGTCGGCGATCGCCTTCTTCGGCGGTCACTCTCCTCGTCTTCGCTCCTTTCCCGGTGAAGCCTGTGCAGCGATGTTACGTCTGGAGAAAAGCAGGTGATATCCTTTAACCCTCGGGGGTAATCGTGATCGAATATGTCGGTATATCCATAGGAGAAGGCGGCACGGCCTACTGCGTTCGCTGCGGTCGGCCGAAGAAGCCCACCTTCCGTCCAGCATCCGACATACTCTCCGATCTCTCGCACGTCATGAGTGCGTGGTCGGACGGCCCCGGCCCTAACGTCATGTTCCAAGGAGCCGACCTCTTCGAGCATCCTGAGCTTCCAGCGATGCTGCAAGAGATAGCATCGGCCGGGGTCAGGCGGTTGGGGGTGACCACTGGCGGTGCGGCCATCTGCTCAGAGGAGAACGCGGCCGGTGCGATCGGTGCAGGCGTCAGGAGCATAGAGGTCATACTCCTGGGGGGCGATCCGTATACCCACGACACCCTGACGGGAGCACCGGGCTCGTTCGATACGAGTCTTGCCGGCATAGCCCGCTTCAAGAACGCTGCTCAGCAAGCGGGTGTCCGGGTGGTCGTGCGCGGACGCTCCAGGATATGTCGCCACAACCAAGACGATGTGCCGCAGATCGTGTGCACGCTCGCAGAAGCCGGGGCGAGTGTCGTCACCCTCGACATCGACAGGGCCGTCAGCAGGGGTCGCCTCAGGCCGCTGTTGGAGGCTGCCATCGAGACCGGCATCGTATACGGCGTTTGGGTGGTGGTCGAGGGCTTGAGTGAGGCCGAGTTGCGGGAGTATGCAGTGAACAGGCTCGCTCCCGCTGTCGTGGTGCCTCTGGAGGAGTGGAGGCCGGATGGACCGTAGGCCTGATCTGACGGTCGTGATGGTGGCCATGAACTGGCCCGGTTATCAGTCGCTGGCGCTCGGCTACCTGTCCTCATACGCACTCGCGGATCCTCGTCTGGCCGGTCGGGTCGGCTTCGCCACCCTGGACCTGAGTAGCGACATGGACCCATGGTGGGTCGCGTACAGGGTGATTCGCAAAGAACCGGACGTGGCCGCGTTCTCCGTGATGTGCTGGAACGCGAGAGCCGTCTGTCTTGCGTGCAGCATAATCAAGCAGGCACGTCCCGACATATACCTGGTGGTGGGCGGTCCCGAGGTAGGACCCGTGGCCGAGCAATGGCTGGCCGAGCGTCCTCACATAGATGCCGTCGTCCGCGGCGAGGGGGAGGAGACGTTCGCCGACCTCCTCCACACCCGCTTGAAGAAAGGGAAGCCTTGGAGGGTCGAAGGCGTCACGACTTGGCGTGACGGTGAGGTCTACAGCGCTCCGGAGCGTCCTCTGATAACGGACCTGGATTCGATACCCTCGCCATATCTCACCGGCCAGCTCGTCGCAAGGAACGGTGCTGCCTACATCGAGACGTTCAGAGGCTGCCCGTACAACTGCGCTTATTGCTACGAAGGCAAGGGATACGGTCGCATCCGCCGCTTCTCCCATGAGCGCGTCGCAGCGGACATAGAGATGGTGGCCACCACTCCCGGCGTGCAGGAGTTCTCGTTCATAGATTCGGTGTTCAACCTCAACGAGGAGCATCTTGCCGACATCACGCGACTGCTCGAGCCGTACGCTCGGCAAGGCAAGCGGCTCCATACGATAGAGGTGGACATAGAGCGAGTGGGGCCTGAGCAGGCAGCCATGCTTCGGCGTGCAGGCGTCATCACCGTTGAGACCGGCCCTCAGACCGTCGGAAGCATGGCGCTCGATACGTGCAACCGCAAGTTCGACCGGGAGCGCTTCAGGGCAGGCGTGGAAGCATGCAAGGCCGAGGGCATAGTGGTCGAGTGCGACCTCATCGTCGGCCTTCCCGGCGACACGTTCGAGGACTTCCTGGAGGGGCTCGAGTTCGTCTTGGACGTCGATCCGGGCATCATACAATTCTCCACCTTGCACGTCCTTCCCGGGACCGACCTGTGGGACATGGCCGATGAACTCGGCCTTGTCTTCAACAGGAGCGCCCCACACGAGATCATCCGCACCGCGTCGATGGACTATCTGGATCTCAGGCGTGCCGAGGTGCTCGGCTCCGCGGTCACGGCGCATTACAGGGCCTGCGTCGACGCTCCCTCCTCCCAAGCGTAGAATCTTGACCTGGTGCCACTCCACCCGAAGGGGACGAGTTGACTGTATCCAAGCGTGCTGATGCGATGACGCCGTTCGTGGTCATGGACATCGTGGCCAAAGCCAAGGCGATGCAAGCTGCAGGCATCGACGTGGTCCGGTTGGAGATAGGTGATCCGGACCTGCCCACTCCCGAGGTGGTGAAGGATGCTGCCGAGAAGGCCATGCGGGACGGCGACACGGGATACACGCAATCGGCAGGCCTGCCCGAGCTCCGGCATGCGGTCTGTGACCATTACCGCGACGCTTATGGCGTAGGAGTCGACCCGGAATGCATCATCGTCACCCAAGGCACCTCTCCGGCGATGCTGCTCATGTTCGGCACCCTGCTCGATCCCGGTGACGAGGTCATCGTCTCCGACCCATGCTATCCGGCCTATCCCAACTACGTCGCTTTCCTCGGTGGGACTCCTGTCAGAGTGCCCGTCAGGGCAGAGGAGGGCTTCCGCTTCAGGACCGAAGAGGTGGCATCCGCTATCACGGAGCGCACGCGGGCGATAATGATCAACTCTCCCGCCAACCCCATGGGCACCACTCTGCCGGACGAAGACCTCGAAGCGCTCGCTCGCTTGGTGGAGGAGCATGGGATATATGTGGCCAGCGACGAGATATACCATGGCCTTCGTTTCGAAGGACCCGACCGGACGATACTGGACTTCACCGACAGGGCGTTCGTCCTCAACGGGTTCTCCAAGGCGTATGCGATGACCGGGTGGAGGCTCGGGTACATGATCGCTCCGCCGGAGTTCGTGCGACCTGCCGAGAAGATCCAGCAGAACTTCTTCTTGTGCGCGAACCACTTCGTGCAGGCGGCAGGAGCCGTGGCGTTGAGGTCGGCACAGGAGGATGTGGCGAGGATGAGGGATACCTATGACGAGCGGCGCAAGTATCTGGTTCCTGCGCTCCGCGAGATAGGCCTGAAGGTGTCAGCCGAACCTACGGGGGCGTTCTATGTCTTCGCCGATGCGCGTGAGTGGAGCTCGGACTCCCTCGAGCTGGCCTACCGCATACTGGACGAGGCACATGTCTCGTTGGCGCCCGGTGTGGATTTCGGGCCCGGAGGGGAGGGCTTCCTTCGGGTGAGTTACGCCACTTCCAAGGAGAGGCTGCGTGAAGGCGTCGAGCGTCTAAGGAGATGGGCGGACGCTCTCTGAGGATGCCGTACATCCCGATGTCGCGTCCGTTCGTCCGTCAGGTTTGAGATGCTGCTCCACTATGCCGATATCGTGGATATCCGCATCGCGCGGTACGCTTCTTGCTTTTCTGCGGTAAACTGCATCAATGCGCAAGATCGATGGAAAGAGGACCAGTTGAGCGATCCGATCTGGAGCAAGGCCGATCTGCATATACATACCAGGCACAGTGACGGCCTCGCCAGGATTCCCGAGATCATGGATTTCGTGCAGGAGCAGACCGACCTGCGCGTCATAGCGATCACCGATCACAACACCATAGACGGGGCACTCTTCGCCAAGACCCTCGAGGACATGTACGACTTCGAAGTGGTCGTGGGCGAGGAGATATCCTCACGCTCCGGGCACATCATAGGTCTGTTCCTGGAGTCTCCCATCCCGTCAGGTCTGTCGGTCGTCGAGACGCTTTCCAAGATAAATGAGCAAGACGGCATCGCGGTGATCCCGCATCCCTTCTCCAACCGAGGCATCTTCGGGCCGTTCGGCATCAGTCGTTTCGGCTCCACGGTAGGAGAGATGGCCTTCCACGCGCTCGAGGTATACAACTCGATGCCGTTCTTGGTGTGGGCCAACCGTGTCGCGGCAAGGATGTTCGTAGGCGGTCAAGGCATAGCAGCAGTCGGTGGCTCCGACGCTCATGTGCTCAAAGGTGTCGGGCAGGGTTACACGGTGTTCCGGGGGAGCACTGCCGAAGACCTTCGCGTCAGCATCGACAGGCTGGAGACACGGGCCGAGACTGCGCCGGGTGGGTTGAACGTCGCATTGCGCTACGCCTTCCGGTTCCCGCAGATCCGTCGCCAGCAGGCGTACAACTGGGAGCGCTGCAAGGCGATCAAGTAGCATTCCTCGCCTTTGCTCCGACGCTTCGCCCCGACTTCTGCAGGGAAGGGAGTCTTCCGTCAGGGTGAGGGCTTCTTCTCCGACGCGACCCTCTCGATCTCTTCGCGCAACGCCTCCACGACTGCGGGGTCGTCGCCCCACGGCTGGAGCGTGGTGACGTGGACGTGCGGTTTCACTCTGGCCTGTCGCACTGCCACAGACAGGTCGAGGATGGTGTCGATGGACTCGAACGGGAAACATGCCGGCGACACTAGGATCCGTGTGCAGCCGAGTGCTGCGAGATGACGCACGGATTCGGTGACGTCCGGCATCCGCCATTCCGCCCAACACAGCCTGACACTGCTCTCGGGCAACCCACGTTCGCCGAGAAGCATCTTCACACGGTTGGCGAACGCGTTCTCGTGCACGTCGAACTCGGGGTTGGTGGCCTCACGTTCTTCAGGCTGGCCTCGCATGACCAGGACCGCACCGGTCGTCTGTGAGTCGAACATGGACGCGGCCACCCTGTCGGCGACCATCTCTGCCAGCAGGTCCGAGCCCCACAAGGGCGCCGTGTGGCTCACGCTGATGCCATGGGTCTCCGGGCGCATGGATTCGAGTTCGTATCTCGCTTTGCGGATCTCCAGCGGTTCTGCGATGTCTGCCAGGGCCACCACGATCCTCGTCACCCCTTGCCTCTGGTTGCGGAGTGCTGCCTGTGCGAGGGTGTCATGTCCGATGCCGGTGACGAGTTCGACCCTCTCGAAGCGGTCTCCATCAAGGAGTCCATACAACCGGTCGGCTACGGCACGGGCTTGTCGGACAGCTCCGCTCGTGCCTCCCACAGCGCGGTAGCGTGCCTTCTGGGCTGCGTAAAGGAAGGGCGTCACTCCTATCGTCGGCTCGGGCATCCCGGCGTCCGTCCACTCCCGAAGCACTGAAGCCACGGCAGAAGGGTCATAGTGCTCCGGCTCTAACATGGCTGTCAGCAGGACCACTGCCTTGTGATCCGGGCCGGGAGGGACATCGTCTTCGAAGGTCAAGGCCTTGGGCCTGGTGGCCATGCTCATGAGGAGGGAAGAAGCGAGACCGTAGCCGCCCAGCATGAAACCGAAGCCGAGCAGGACCGCGACGAAAGCCATCCCCGGCGAAGGATAGATGCCAGACAGGTCGGCTATCCCTATGCCGCTCACCACCAAGCCTGCTATCCCTATCCCGACCAGTAGAGGCTCGAGAGGACGCTTCAAGGAGAGCAGGCCGACGAGGGCGGCTCCCGCGACCAAGGCCCCTCCTGCGAGCATCGTCCACGCCAATATCGTCACGACCACTCCCTTCCGGAAGCATCATACTTGACCGCGAGGAAAAGCACTTGACGCTATATACCCCCTGGGGTATCATCCAGATGCCATATACGTCACATCACAGATCAGGAGAAACGGACATGAGCACAATCAAAGATGTCGCTGGGGATTCTTTCGCCGAAGAGGTCCTGAATGCGGAGAAACCGGTGGTCGTCGATTTCTGGGCACCGTGGTGCGGTCCGTGTAGAATCGTTGGTCCAGAGATAGAGAAGATGGCTTCCCAGATGGGAGACGCCGTCAAGTTCGTGAAAGTGAACGTGGACGACAACCAGGACCTTGCGATCAAATACGGCATCATGAGTATTCCGACAGTTGCGAAGTTCGAGCGGGGGACCATGGTCGCCCAGGTCATCGGCGCAAGGGGCGCTGATGCGATCGCAAGTGAGCTTGCCTTGGGAGGCTGAGGGGCGTTGCCTACCTATGACCTGACGTGTAAGGATTGCGGCAACAGGTTCGAGATCTTCCTCATGCGCATCTTGCGCGAGGAAGACAAGCGCTGTCCGAAGTGTGGTTCGGACCGGGTCAAGACAGGACTCGGAGGAGGGGTGCTAGGGTCCGGCATAGGCACCGCGTCGGATACGACTTGTGCCCCGGGAGCGTTCACTTGAGGGTAGAGTGATACGTCCGGTCCGGATACAAGGTCAGAAGGTGGGGCTCTCGTGGAATATGCTTACAAACGCCACTGCGCGATGAGCTTCCCTGATGCCGTCGAAGCTGTGGAGCTCTCCGTCTCCGACCACGGCTTCGTGGTACAGGAGCGTTACGACATAGGCGCAGCGCTGGCCGCCAAAGGTTTTCCGATACGACCACTCATGATCTTGGAAGTCGCTCCCGCTGAGGAGATCGACGACCTGGTCACCCTCATCTTGCCCTGCAGGATCAACATCTACGAGGAGAAAGACCATGCCGTGATCGCCGTGCTCAGGCCGTCACTGTTCTCTGCTGTCTTCCCCGAGCACGAATTGGACGAGATAGCCGACCGATTCGAGAAGCGCGTGGTCGAACTCGTGGACGGAGCGGCAGGGGACGGTGCTCGCAGTGATGAGGAGTGGCGTCAGGGCTCCGGAGGGTGATGAAGTGCTTTGTGGAGTCTGCTACTTGATACAGGCCGAGTATTTCAAGAAGATCGCGATGGCTTCGTCTATGAGCTCGTCGCTGGTCTTGTCGTCTCCCTCTATCAGGCAGTTCTTCATCGAGTGACCGATGATGTGCATCCCCACTTGATTGAGAGCTGATTTCGCAGCCATGAGTTGCGTGAGGACCTCTTCGCAGTTCTTGTCCGATTCGATCATGGACTGCAGACCACGGATCTGGCCCTCCAGCCGCTTCAGGCGGTTTATGATGCGCTTCCGTTCCATGTTTTCAGGCACGGCGCCTTGGCTCTTATCGGGCATCTCTCGCTCCTGTTCCGGGCTTGCTGTATCATTTGTCGGCGTGCTGCCATCAGCATACCCCCCTGGGGTATGTTCGGGCAAGGGCTGACGGGCAGGAGGCGCTTTGGGATACTCCAGGAGTGATGACCGGGCGGTCACATCGTCAAGGCGCCGCAAGGTCCAGCGGATTCTCTGGGCAGTGCTGTTCATGAACCTCGCGGTCGCTTTCGCGAAACTCGGGTGGGGCACCTTCATCGGCTCCGTGGCCATGCGCGCCGACGGTTTCAACTCGCTGTTCGACGGAGCGTCCAACGTCGTGGGACTGGTAGGTCTGGGAATGGCCTCACGTCCTGCCGACAGGACACATCCCTATGGACACTCCAAGTTCGAGACCTATGCGTCTGTCGCCATCGGCATGATGCTGGCCATCGCTGCTTATAACGTGGGCACGAGTGCCATACACAGGTTGACTCACGGCGTGGAGGTCCCGCAGGTCGATGCCGTGGCGTTCGCGGTCATGTTCGCGACGCTGGCGGTCAACATCACGATCACACTCTGGGAGAGAAGGGCCGGCAAGCGCCTGAAGAGTGAGATCCTGCTGGCGGACTCACGCCATACCTTGAGCGACGTGTTCGTGAGTCTGGGTGTGGTGGCAGGCCTGGTCGCCGTGAAGATGGGCTATCCCTTGGCCGACCCTGTGGTCGCCCTGCTCGTCGCCGGCGCCATCGCCTATACGGCATGGGAGGTGTTCCGCGACTCCTCATCCACCCTTTCCGACGCCTCCCGGATACCACCGGAGGAGATACGCGCGGCGATCGCAGGCATGGACGGCGTCTTGGGCGCTCACGACATACGCACCAGAGGTCCGCTGGGCGAGGTCTACGTCGACCTACACGTCCAAGTGGACCCGTCGCTCTCATTGACGGAAGCGCACAAGAAAGCCGAAGAGGTGGAGCGGGGCATAACGCTCGCGTTCGACAACGTCGCGGACGTCCTGGTCCATGTCGAGCCCTACGATGAGTACCAAGCCAAGAAGACTGCTGAGGAGATGGATGCCGAACACACCTGAGAGCAGCGGCGCCGCTTCCGAGCGGCGTCCGGGCTCCTGGAAGGGCTACCTGCTCGCAGCACTTGCCGCTGCAGCATGGGCCACGGGTGGGCTGACTGCGAAATGGCTGTTCTCGCCTTTGGATGCGGTCACTGCGGCGTGGCCGCTGCCGCCTCCCGGCCTGGAGGTGGAGCCTACCGTTCTTGCTGGGGCCAGGGCCGTCGTCTCGGCCATGTTGATACTGACCTATTTGCTGCTGCGGAAGCGTGAGGCACTAAAGATAAGCCGGACAGACCTTCCGTTCCTCGCCCTTTTCGGGGTGGTCGGTCTTGCCGGGGTGCACGTCGCCTACTTCCTTGCCATCTCCTACACGAACGTGGCCACCGCCATACTCCTGGAGTATCTGGCGCC
>CAYWAF010000004.1:23718-34629 GCA_964456355.1 uncultured Eubacteriales bacterium
CTCCTGTTCGCGGCCATCTTCTGGCTGGTCTTCCTGAAGGGGCCGGCCTCCATCGCAGGCCTCATCGGCGATCCTGTGGGTGCGGCGGCCGTCCTCTATCTGGCCGTGATGAGCACGCTGATACCGTTTGGCGCCTTCCTCAAGGCACTTCACTACATCCGGCCCACCAACGCCCTGATAACCTCCACGTTGGAGCCTGTCATCGCCGGCGTGCTGGCTTGGCCGTTGTTGGGGGAGGCGTTCACGATATGGCAGCTCGCAGGGGGTGCGCTCGTGATAGCCGCCATAATCATCGTGCAACGCGCCCCGCATGCGGCAGGAAGCGTCCCGCCCACTCCGTGACACGCTCGCCGTCCTCCCTCTGCCGCGCTACGCCGCTCCGGAAACGTGGTATATAACTTGCTAGAGGCGCCCTCTCTTTCAGAGGGCGGAGGCAGGACGGATGTCACGGGAGGAAGCATGGTCGAGCTCGGACAAAGACCGGAGCTTCGGCATAAGGTCACCCTCTCGCCGCAGGTCTATCAGGGTCTGAACATCCTGGCCATGCCCGTTGCCGAGCTCCAACAACTCATCGAGGCGGAGATGCTCGATAATCCCGTCCTTGAGGTCGACGAGGTCGACGACGAGCCTGCTGAAGGCGATGCGGAAGACCTCCCGGAGGAGCATGAGCCTTCCGCCGAAGAAGAGCAGGCCTGGGAGGACTGGCTCGACATGTACGAGGAGCTGGATTCGATGGAGATGAGCGCTCCTCGCGATCCGAACGTCGAGTCCGTCAACACCGAGGAGTTCGTCGGGAGTGTCCAGACCTTCGATGACTACCTTCTCGATCAGATCGGGATGCTGGACATATCCGAAGAGGTGGCACGAGCTGCGCGAGCCATAGTGGGCACCCTCGACGACGACGGTTTCTTCGCAGGTGACTGTCGTGAGGTGGCAGCGGTCTCCGGCGTCAGGCTGGAGGTGGCGGAAGAAGCCCTTAGGATCGTCCAGCAACTCGACCCGCTCGGCGTGGGCGCACGCGACCTTACCGAGGCTCTCATGATCCAAGCCGAGCAACTCGGTGTGGACGAGCTGCTGCTCGAACGGCTCGTACGCGAGCACCTGGACGATGTCGCTGCGAACCACTTCCGCAAGGTCGGAAAGGCGCTCAAGGTCACCGAGAGCGAGGTTCGCAGGTTGGTCGAGATACTCAAGATGCTCAATCCCCGACCGGCCGGGGCCTTTTCTCCCGGTCCTTCTCCCGGCTACATAGTCCCGGATGTGACGCTGCGACGCTTCGGCGGCGAGTGGCTGATCCTCTCCAACAACGAGTCCATACCGGCTCTTCGAGTGAGCCCCGGATACAGGAAGATGCTGAGGGCCGGCTCCGATGCCGATGATGAGACCAAGCGCTACCTCAAGGACAAGATACGCTCGGCCGAGAGCTTCATCCGCAACGTCGATAGGCGCAAAGACACGGTGACCAGGATCACCGAGATAATACTGGAGGTCCAGTCCGAGTTCTTCGAGGACGGGAAAGGCTCCTTGCGTCCCTTGCGTCTCGAGGATGTGGCTGTGGAGCTAGGGGTCCATCTCTCGACCGTGAGCAGGGGTGTCACGGGCAAATACATGGCCACGCCGTACGGCCTGTTCGAACTGAAGCATTTCTTCTCGGGGGGGTATCGCACCCGGCAGGGCATAGACGTGGCTGCGACCAGCGTCAAGGAGCGCCTCAAGGAGATCGTTCGTGAAGAAGACCCGGAAAGGCCACTCTCTGACCAGAGGATCGCAGAGGTCTTGGGGGCCGAGGGGGTCACGGTGGCGAGACGCACGGTGGCCAAGTATCGCGAAGAACTCGGCATCGAGCCGTCATGGGCACGGAGGCGGCGATGAACGAGAACGGCGAGACAGGAGAGCGGGACACGACCGTCGAAGACCCCGTGCGCGAGCACGAGCGTAGGACCAGGAAGTACACGGTACGGGCCGTGACGATAGTCGCCGCGATGCTTCTGGCTGTCACGGTGTTGCACTTGTATACGACGACCATCGGCGAGTCGGCGGTCCTGCATCTGTTGTATCGCCGCCTGTACTACGTCCCGATACTCTACGCTGCGTTCGTCTTCGGCAAGAAAGGCGGCTTCCTCGCGGCTCTGGCGGCGTCGGTGCCCTTCGCCATGCATGCGCAGGTCTCACTGGGAGGTCTCACGGGTCCCGGCATCGACAACACGCTCGAGATCGTCATGTACTTCGTGGTCGGGATATTGTTCGGCTCGTTGCGCGACATGGAAGAGCGCAAGACCCACGACTTGCAGCAGGTGTCGCTGCGCCTGGAGGACGCCTACAAGCGCTTGGAAGAGAGGGCCATCGAACTCATCAACATACAGGACTACACCCAGTCCATATTGCGCTCCATCACCTCCGGAGTGCTCACCGTGGGTCCGGACGGCACTCTGACGACCGTGAACCCTGCCGCTGAGCGGATGCTCGAGATGAGCGAGTACGACATGCTGCATAAACCGCTGCAGGACGTCTTCAAGGACGATGGGGGGCTCATCGAGGACTTGGAGCGCGTCCTGTCGGGCAAGACGCCCCTCACCCTTCGGGAGACGACCCTGGTCACACACAAGGACAAGGCGGTCCACGTCCAAGCGTTCACCTCGAAGATGCGGGCCGTCGGAGGTCGCATATTGGGCGCGGTCATGACCATCGAAGACGTTTCAGAGGTGAGGGCGCTGACCGAGCAACTCATCCGCGCCGACAGGTTGGCGGCCATGGGCGAACTCACGGCAGGCGTGGCTCATGAGGTCCGTAACCCCTTGGGCGTGATCCGGGCATCCGTCCAGTTGCTGGAGGAGACCGAGTGCGACAAGGACCGCGTGGAAGAGGCAACCTCGGTGATAAAACAGGAGATCGACCGGCTCGACAAGGTGATCAAAGCCCTTCTCGACTTCGGTAGGCCTTCGACGCCGAGTTTCGAGAGGGTGGACATCGAAGACATCCTTTCCGACGTCCTTCTGTTCACCGACAAGTTCGCGAAGCAGTCCGAAGTGCGGATAGAGCGACGCCTCACGGGTGGGTTGCCTCCCGTCTTCGGTGACACGGACCAGCTCAAGCAGGTCTTCTTGAACCTGGTGACCAATGCGGTGCAGGTCATGGAGGAGACCGGCGGCACGATAGTCGTCTCCACCCGTCGAGACGGCGATTTCGTCCAGGTGGACGTAGCGGACGACGGTCCGGGGATACCTGTCTCGGAGGTGGGGAAGATATTCGACCCCTTCTTCTCCACGCGAGATGATGGCACCGGGCTGGGGCTCACCATCGTCCATCGGATCATCGATGCGCACGGCGGGCATATCGAAGTGGAGAGCTCGGATGAGGGGACGACGTTCCGGGTAAGCATCCCGATAGCACAAGACGACCGATCGATCGCCGGTGGCGGTCATGAGGGAGCATGAGATGGCCAAACGAGTGCTCATAGCCGATGACGAGAAGAACATGCGCTGGGTGTTGGCTCAGGCGCTGGAAAAAGACGGGTTCGAGGTGGTGCAGGCCGCCAATGGCAGGGAAGCGCTCAGTGCGGTGGCCGAGCAGGAGCCTGACATCATGATACTGGACCACAAGATGCCCAAGCCTGACGGTATGGAGGTCTTGAGGCGACTGAGGTCGAAGGATCATCTCTTCCCGATAATAATGCTCACCGCCCACGGCAACGTGGAGACGGCGGTCGAGGCCATGAAGGCCGGAGCCACCGAATACCTCACCAAGCCGTTCGACCTGGAGGAGCTCAAACTCTCCATCGACAAGGCGCTCAAGATGAGCAATCTGACCGCCGAGGTCGAACGGTTGCGCGAGGAACTCGACCGCGAATATGACGTCGAAGGACTCGTGGCAGCGGACTCGAAGATGATCGAAGCGCTCGACACCGTGCACAAGGTCGCACCCACTGAAGCCACGGTGGTGATCTACGGTGAGTCCGGGACGGGCAAGGAGTTGGTGGCTCGGGCGATCCATGCGCTCTCGAAGCGTGCCGAAGGGCCGTTCGTCTCCGTGAGCGCGGGTGCGCTTCCGGAGACCTTGCTGGAGAGTGAGTTGTTCGGGTATGAGAAAGGGGCGTTCACGGGGGCGATGACCGCCAAGCCTGGGCGTTTCGAGCTCGCCAACGGCGGTACGCTCTTCCTTGACGAGATAGGTGACATCACCCCGGCCGTGCAAGTGAAGCTGTTACGCGTTCTGCAGGAGAGACGCTTCGAGCGGCTGGGCGGCACGCGTACCATCGATGTGGATGTGCGCATAGTCGCTGCCACCAACCAGGACCTCCAGGCCCTCATAGCCGAAGGCGAGTTCCGCGAGGACCTCTTCTACCGCTTGAACGTCGTTCCCGTGACCCTTCCCCCTCTGCGCGAGCGTCCTGACGATATCCCTCTGCTCGTCGCTCATTTCCTGGAGAAGTACGGTGCAGGAGAGCGCACCATCTCCTCGGAGGCGATGGAGGCTCTCGTCAACTACTCGTGGCCGGGCAACGTACGAGAGCTTGAGAACACCATCGAGCGCATACTCATCCTCGCTCACGGGGACGAGGTGGTGTTGAGCGATCTTCCGGCGGAGGTCCGCCTCGGTGACGCGTCTTGTCGCTCCGGGTCGAGCTCCTTCGAGCTTCCCGAGAAAGGGCTCGACCTCGAGGAGGTGGAACTCGACCTTGTGCGTCAGGCCCTGGACCGCGCCGGAGGGAGCGTGCCGAAAGCGGCCAAGCTCCTCGGTCTCACCCCGAAGACTCTGGAAGCGAGGATGAGCCGACTTGGCCTGTGACCGATCCATACCGTCCGCTCGCGGAATCATGAGAGGGTCTTCTCGATGCTGGCATATGCCTTGCATCGTCCATGGTGTCTCGAAATCAAGCCCTCGGAGACCGGATGCGTAAGATCCACAAAGGTCTGATCGAACGATGGGTACTGACGTTCGCCGGCGTTCTTGCAACAGCCGGGGTCGTCTTCGCCCTCGTCGTGCTAGTCAACGCCGAATGCGGCTTCGTGGTATGTAGCGGCTTCTCGCCGTATGGATGGGTCATCCCGCTGGTGGCCGGAGTCGTTCTCGGCTCGGTCGTCATGCTCTTGTTGAACCAGACGGACGATTCTGAAGAGGAAGGACCCGAGTTCCACACGACCACCTGCACTGCATGCGGCGGGACGATACTCGATGAGTGGCGACTGTGTCCTCATTGTGGCCAGGTCCGTGACGACGATATGGAGACATCGGCCGTGACGTACCTGACGGCCACTACCCGCAAGTCCTGATGCTTGTTGCAGGATGGTCTTGCCAAGCGGAAGGAGTGAAGAGGCGGACATGGCCGATGCGGTAGAGAAGACGCTGAGCACCACGGGTATGCATTGTCGTTCCTGTGCTCTGCTCATAGACATGACGGTGGAAGAGCTCGAGGGAGTCCTTGAGGTCTCGACCGACTATCTTTCAGGCAACACCACCGTCGTCTTCGATCCTGACCTGGTCTCGGTCGACGAGATGATATCGGCCATCCGCTCGGTGGGTTACGATGCCGAGGTGCGATGACGTTCGCACTCCGCACCCTGCACGACCTCCACTGATAGGCTGCCCTCATGCCGGATGATGCTCCTGACAAAGTCGACGATACCGGGACGGTGCACCTGACGCTCAGCATCAGAGGCATGACGTGTGCAGCGTGTGCCGCCATCATCGAGAAGGCGCTCAGCAGGGTCGAAGGTGTCGAGAAGGCGTCGGTCAACCTTGCTGCCGAGACTGCGGTGGTCGCCTTCGACCCCACGCTCCTCGGCGCCGACGAGATAGTGGGAATCATCCGTGACACGGGATACGGGGCCGACGTGCGGATCGGGTCGTCCGTGGCTGGAGAAGACGCTCGCGAGAGGCAACGAGAGGCTCAGGAGTCCTTCTACAGGCATCAGCGTCACCTGCTCGTTTTCGCAGCCTCCTTCTCGGTCCCCCTCTTCCTCATCGCCATGGTCCCGCCTTTCAAAGACGCAGTCCCGACCTGGGTGGCAGGTCTGTTCGGCATCACGAGTGATGCGGGAGTGTCCCAGGTCCATGCATATATCATGCTTGCACTGGCGACCCCGGTGCAGTTCTACGCCGGCGCTCAGTACTACAGGGGCTTCTGGAACGCGTTGAAGCAACGTGCCGGCAACATGGACACTTTGATAGCAATCGGGACTTCGGCCGCTTACCTCTACAGCGTCGTCGCCACGTTCTGGTTGCCCGGACAGCCGGTCTTCTATGAGACCAGCGCCTTGCTCATCACCTTCGTCTTGTTCGGCAAGATGCTGGAGGCGCGAGCCAAGAGTCGCACGGGAGATGCAGTCCGTGAACTGGCCGGACTTGCCGCAAAGAGTGCACGGGTGATGCGGAACGGCGTGGAGGTGGAGGTTCCTGCCGAGCACGTGGTGGCAGGAGACCTCGTCATGGTGAGACCCGGCGAGAGGATACCTGTCGACGGCATCATCATCGATGGCGCATCGGCTGTCGATGAATCGATGCTCACAGGGGAGTCCATCCCCGTGGAGAAGGGACCCGGCGACACCGTGACCGGCGCTACCATGAACAAGTCAGGTGCCTTCTCTTTCCGGGCTACCAGGGTAGGGAAGGACACCGCGCTGGCTCGGATAATAGAACTCGTTGAGAAGGCCCAGGGCTCGAAGGCGCCGGTCCAGCGTTTTGCCGACCGCATCAGTGCGGTGTTCGTGCCGTTCGTGATCGGCGTGGCGTTGACGACCTTCGGGTTCTGGTCGGTCGCTGGCCCTGCACTCTTCGGCGACATCCCGGATCCGGCTGCGCATGTTGCGATGTTGGCTCCCATACTCACTTCAGCAGCAAGCCACGGTTGGTTCGTCGCGGCCTTGCTGGCTGCGACAGCGACGCTGGTCATAGCGTGTCCCTGCGCATTGGGTTTGGCCACTCCCACGGCAGTCATGGTAGGGACAGGGAAGGGTGCTGAGAACGGAGTGCTCGTCAAGGATGCCGCAGCGCTGGAGATCGCCCACTCCGTCGAAGCGATGGTGTTCGACAAGACCGGCACTCTCACATACGGACGTCCCGAGGTCACCGACGTCATTCCTTCAGCAGCCGCGTCTCGCGACGAGGTCATCGCTCTTGCAGCCTCTCTCGAGCGTTCGAGCGAGCATCCGCTCGCTGAGGCCGTCGTCGGATATGCCGCGGATGCCGGGATAGAGTCCCTTCCCGTCGAACGTTTCGTCGCCATACCGGGACAGGGGGTCGAGGGTCATGTGGATGGGAGGCACGTGGCTTTTGGGAACCGTCGCCTCATGGAACGACTGGAAGTAGACATCTCCGGACAAGAGTCTTTCATCGACCGCTTGGAGAGTGAAGGCAAGACCGTGATGCTGCTCTCGGCCGATTCCGGGTCGCTGGGCATCATGGCGGTCGCTGACACCATCAAGGAGGGCTCGGCGGAAGCCGTCGACCATCTCATGAAGATGGGGATGACCGTCCATATGATCACTGGCGACAACCGACGTACTGCCGAGGCCATGGCAGTGCAAGCGGGCATTCCTCCCGAACACGTGATCGCCGAGGTGCTGCCTGAGCACAAGGCCGATGAGATCTCACGCCTCCAGGACGCTGGCCTGGTGGTGGCCATGGTGGGTGACGGGATGAACGACACTCCTGCATTGGCACAGGCTGATGTGGGGATAGCGATGGGGGGCGGCACCGAGGCTGCTATGGAGACAGGCGATGTGGTCCTGGTGAAGGACGACCCGCGTGACGTCGTGACCGCGATAGAGTTGAGCAAGGCCACGATGCGCAAGATCCGCATGAATTTCGTGTGGGCGCTCGGGTACAACACGTTGAGCATACCGGTTGCAGCAGTAGGCCTTCTGTCACAGGCCCCATGGCTGGCAGGATTGGCGATGGCTTTCTCCAGCGTGAGTGTCGTCAGCAACTCTCTGCTCCTCCGAGGGTTCACGCCGTCTCTGAAGAACTGAAACGGGTACATACATGCAGGTGGATCGCATAGCGCCGGATCGCTTCGACACCGGGAACGGAGGAGTGACATGCAAGATTCGGTAGGGTTCTTCGCAGCGTTCGCTGCAGGTGTCCTTTCTTTCTTGTCGCCTTGCGTATTGCCTCTGCTTCCCGCATACATCTCTTTCATCACGGGCTATACTCCGGCAGAGCTCACAGACTCGAAAGCGAGCACCAAAGAGATCCTTCTTCCGAGCCTGTTGTTCGTTCTCGGCTTCTCCTTCGTCTTCGTGGCTCTGGGCGCTTCGGCATCCGTTCTGGGCAGCCTGCTCGCGCAATACAGGAGCGTGTTGATCCGTGTGGCCGGCGTCGTCATCTTCATCTTCGGTTTCTTCATGCTGGGAGTGATCAAGGTCCCGTGGCTCTATGGTGAGGCTCGTTTCGAGATGGGAAGGGCCAAGAGCTTCGGACGCGCGGCGGCATTGGTGATGGGCATGGCCTTCGCGTTCGGTTGGACGCCCTGCGTGGGACCTATCCTGGGGTCGATCCTGGCGCTGGCCGGTTCCACAGGGAGCGTCGCTCATGGAGCCATGCTCCTGTTGGTCTACTCGTTGGGGCTCGGGGTGCCGTTCATCCTCGTCGCTCTTCTGTTCGGTCGTGCGCGCAGGCTGCTCTCCTTCTTGAACAGACACTCGCTCACCGTCAACCGTGTGGCGGGAGCGATCCTCATGATCGTGGGTGTCTTCATCTTCACCGGTCGCTTCGGAGCTCTGACCGGATGGCTGAACTCCATCCTGCCTACCATCGAGCTCTGATGGCGTCTCGACGAGCGCTTCTGAGCGGTAAACGCTACGATGGTGCTCAGCGTTCGTTATGTGAGGCGAAGGGGGTAGTGTGAAGCGCCTCTCTCCCGATGGCAGTGGTCTGGCCACTAGCCTCGTCACTCTCGTGTTCATAGTCGCCGGTGTCTCGACGGCGGTGATCATCCTGGCGATACTGGTGGGCATCTTCGACCTGACCAGGACCCAGACGACTACGCGGCAGGCCATCTTCAGGAAGACCGCTACTGTGGAGGCGGAAACCCACCTCGATGGCGCCCTGACGGCCATCGACAACGCGGCGAGCATCCTGGCCGACTCCTATCCGGACGAGATGGATGCGACCGTTCTTTCCGCCGTCTACAACGCGGGCTCCGAGTTCACCGATCGTTTCGTGGTCATCGACGCCAGCGGGCGGACGGTGGCGGTCATGCCGGCGTGGCTCTCCAGCAAGGACTTGGCCGGGGTGGAGTCCATGGCCGATCGAGCCGTCGAGACGCCGACCTTCGTCCATCATCCTGACACGGACGAACTGTGGGTGGTCCGCTCTCTGCAGACATCCGGCGGACCGGTCGTGTTGATGGAGCGGGTCCGGATGGCATACCTCCAGACCGCACTGGACGGATTGACCGCTGAGGCGGAGAACCTGTGGGCGGCAGTGCTCCATGATGACGGATCAGCCGTAGCTACCAGCCAGGTCGGTCCGAGAGTGGACCTCGACACGCTCCAGCTCAAGGCCGTCGATGCCGAGACCGGCGTGGGCACCTTCTCGGCCATGACGGAAGACGGCGAGGTGATGTGGGGTCAGTACTCCCTGCTGGAGGAGTATCCCGGCATAGACTGGCGAGTGATGGTCGCAGAGCCTCGGGAAGCGATCGTAGGACTGATAGTGCGCGCTTTGGCCCCTGCGATAATCGTCCTTCTCGTTTCGGCGGTCCTCGCGGTGATCTTGGCTGTCGTCGCCATACGCCGCCTCGTGGAACCGATGCAGAGCATCGAAGCCAGGGCACAGGACGCGATCTCCGGCGCATACGTCAGGCCGATCGAGACCGACCGCACCGATGAGATGGGCAGTCTCGTCGAGGCCTTCAACGCGGTAGCCCTCCGCTTGAACGCCTTGCACGACCTCTCGCAACTACTCGCGGGGACGTCGAACCTGGACCAGGTGCTCGACGGCATCCTCTCGGCTATGGGGCATATCGTCGGTGCAGCACGTGCCGCGGTCTTCCTGCTGGACGGGAAGGGGGAGAATCTCTCGCTCATCAGGAGCCGTGGCCTGGACCAGACGAGCGAGATGACCGTTCCTGTCGATGAGGAGGTATGGCTGACAGAGGCGCTGAACGCCGCCGGGCCGGTGGTCTTCGATGAGATACCGGTCGAACACGTGGAGTCGCTCGGCGTCCCGGATCACGAGTCCATGAAAGTCCTTGCCGCATCGCTCGTGGTAGGCCACGAGCCATTGGGCGTGGTGGCGGTCTTCGCTGACAAGGAGAGAGTGTTCTCCCAGGCGGAGATGGAGATGGTGCGCACCTTCTCGGCCCAAGCGGCGGTGGCGGTGAAGAACTCCAGGCTCTTCGAGATAGAGGCTGCCTCTCGGCGCGAAGCCGAGATGATGCGGGATGTCGCGGAGCGCTTGGCGGCAGCGGCCGGCCTTCAGGACTCTCTGAAGGAGGCCATGCGCCTGGCGATGCAGCTCCTGGACA
The DNA here is from genome assembly GCA_964456355.1 of uncultured Eubacteriales bacterium. Lineage (GTDB taxonomy): Bacteria > Actinomycetota > Coriobacteriia > Anaerosomatales > CAYWAF01 > CAYWAF01. The sequence goes on from CAYWAF010000004.1 coordinate 34,187, forward strand.
TGGCGGCGGTGGAGATCGCGGTCGTGGACCGCTCCTCCCTCGGCCTCCCTCCCGCCGAAGAGCCGGGCGAGGAGCGTCTGTTGCTCAGGGTGTGGGGTCGCGCCACCGTCCTGTACGGCGAGGGGTCCCACATCGTCATCCATTACGGAGACGACGACCTGATCGACACCTTCCTCTCCGAGCATGATGCCACCGAGGCTCTCCTGGTCACTGCGAACCGGGGCGAAGAGCCCGGGGCGGTGCTCGCCTTCGTCATAGACCGAACTGACCGCACCTTCACCGAGCGCGAGATAGCCCTGGCCGACTCCATCGGACGGCAGGTCTCCTTGGCTCTGGACAATGCCTACCACTACGAGCAAGCGCGAGGCCGGGCCCTCAACCTGGAGACCGTCTTCAAGATAAGCCAGGCGGTCAGCTCCTCTCTGGAAGTGAAGATAGTCTTG
>CAYWAF010000005.1:0-14698 GCA_964456355.1 uncultured Eubacteriales bacterium
TTTCTCGATGCCAGGAAGATCGCCCTGGTCACCGATGCCGACGTTGACCTGTTGTACGGTACGCGTGTGCTCCTTTCTCTGGAGTCCACCGCGTTCGAAGTCGAGCGCATCGTCGTGCCCGCCGGCGAGAAGAGCAAAAGCTGGCAGATGGCGGGGTCGGTCCTGGAGAAGATGGCAGAGGCGGGACTCGACAGGAAGGACGCTGTCATCGCTTTAGGTGGGGGAGTGGTCGGTGACCTTGCAGGGTTCTGTGCCGCCACCTATATGCGTGGCATCGCCTTGGTGCAGGTGCCTACGACCCTTCTCGCCCAAGTGGATTCATCCATAGGCGGCAAGACGGCGGTGGACCTGGAGAGCGGGAAGAACCTCGCGGGTGCGTTCGTCCAGCCTGCAGTGGTGGTGAGCGATGTCGGTACGCTGTCCTCGCTGCCTGCTGATGAGTGGACCAGCGGTATGGCGGAAGCAGCGAAGAGCGCTCTTCTGGACGGGGAGGATTCGACGTCCTGGATGGAGCAGGCCGCAGAGGCCCTCCGGGCTCGCGACATGGATGCGGCATTGGAGGCAGTCAGGATGTCGGCAGCGTTCAAAGCCGGAATCGTATCTGCCGATGAGCGCGAGAGTGGACCTCGCGAATGCCTCAATCTGGGTCATACCTACGGACACGCACTGGAGAAAGTGGCCGGATACGGGCGCATACCGCATGGTCATGCCGTGGCTGAAGGTATGCGCTTCGCGGCTTCTTTGGCCGTGAGGACCGGATACGCCTCCAAGGCTCTGCGCGAGCGCCAAGAGGCACTCTTGGATGCTTTGGGTGTCCCTCGGCCCTCTGTCGGGTACGATGTCTCAAGAGTGCGAGATGCCATGTCGTCGGACAAGAAGGCACGGGGCGGGCGACCCAGGTTCGTCTTCCTCACCGGGCCGGGTGACTATGTGGTCACACACGTCGATGAAGACGACCTCCTCGAAGAACTCGAGGCATGGTCGCACGGCGAAGGAGAAGGAGTGAGTGCATCTTGATCCGCGTACTGATAATAAACGGACCGAACCTCAACCTTCTCGGGACTCGTGAGCCTGAGATATACGGCACGGAGACCTTGGCCGACATCGAGGCGCATGTGACAGAAAGAGCGTCGTCTCTCGGCATAGAGGTCGGGTTCGCGCACTCCAACCATGAGGGCGCCATCATAGATGCCATACAGGAAGCTCCCGGTGAATACGAGGGGATAGTCATCAATCCCGGAGCCTACACACATTACTCTTACGCCATACGGGATGCCATCGCCTCGGTGGGCATCCCAACGGTCGAGATCCATCTGAGCAACATCGCGGCTCGGGAGAGTTTTCGGGCAGCGAGCGTGATAGCACCGGTCTGCATCGGTCAGATATCGGGCTTCGGCTCCGAGTCTTACGTTCTCGGCGTACAAGCGATCGCGCAAGCGGTAGGGAACTCCGATGATCACCGATCGTAGGATATCGACACTCCGCAGAAGGTTGCTCCAGGAAGGCGTGCCGGCTTTCCTGGTGACGAGCATCCCCAACATCCGTTATCTGACGGGTTTCGAGGGTGTGTTCGACGATGAGGCGAACGTGGCATGTCTCCTCACATCCGAGATAGCAAGGGCCTACACGGATTTCCGGTATGCGGAAGCAGCGAAGGAGGCAGCCGAGGGCACGCCTTGGATCGTCCATACACCCGCAGACTCCATCTACACGACCATATGTGAAGACCTCCACGCCCTGGATGTGGAAGAGATGGCTGTCGAGTCATCTGTCCCGTACGGAAGGTTCAGGTTCCTCTCAGAGCACTTCGGCGGGCGCGTCCACGTCTTCGACCAGACGGTCGAGAAGATACGACAGGTCAAGGAGGCAGCGGAAGTCGAGCGCATCGCGGCAGCTGCAGAGCTTGCCGATCGCACGATGGCGCATGTCTTCGGCATCCTGGGACCCGGGTCGGTCGAGCGTGACATCTCCCTCGAGATCGAGGTCTTCATAAGGAAGAACGGTGCGGAAGCCGTCGCATTTCCTCCCATAGTCGCCAGCGGGCCGAACTCCTCCAAGCCTCACGCCATCACCACGGACCGCGCCATGGAGCGGGGCGACCTGGTGACGATAGACATAGGGGCGCGGTTGGACGGCTACTGCTCCGACCTCACGAGGACCGTGGTCCTAGGACCTGCATCCACCCGACAGCGAGAGGTGTACTCGGCAGTCTACGATGCCAACATCGCCGCCATAGAAGGAGTGCGCGCAGGGTTGCGGGGAGTGGAGATAGACGCCATAGCACGTGACCTGCTCGTCGATAGGGGCTTCGGCGCGTATTTCCAACATGGGTTGGGACACGGGGTCGGGCTGGAAGTGCACGAGATGCCGAGCGTGAGCACGCGGTATCGTGAGTCCATCCCGGCCGGAGCGGTCGTGACGATAGAGCCCGGCGTCTACATCCCGGAGTTCGGCGGTGTTAGAATCGAGGACCTGCTCGTGGTCGAAGAGAGCGGCTCCACCGTTCTCAGCAAGTCCCCGAAGGAATTGACGGAGATATGAGCGGAGTGTGACGTCCGCGCAAGGAGGTACGGCTGTTCCATGGCGGTTTCCACCAACAACTTCAAGAACGGCATGGCGATCCTGCACGATGGCAAGATGTGGACGATCGTGGAGTTCCAGCACGTCAAGCCGGGCAAAGGTGGCGCGTTCGTCAGAACGAAGCTGAAGGAGATCAAGTCCGGACGCGTGGTGGACGTCACCTTCCGTGCCGGTGAGAAAGTCGAAGACATCCGCACGGAGACCAAGCGTCTCCAATACCTCTACAACGACGGCACCTCCTACCATTTCATGGACAACGAGACGTACGAGCAGATCGAGTTGCCTGCCGAAGCCGTCGGCGAGGGCGTCAAATGGCTGAAAGAGAACGATGAGGTGCAGATCCTTTACGCCGGTGGGGAACTGATCGGCGTGGAACCGCCCATGTTCGTCGAGCTCGAGGTCGTCGAGACCGATCCCGGCTTCAAGGGTGACACGGTTCAAGGCGGCACGAAGCCTGCTACGATGGAGACGGGTGCTGTCGTGCAGGTCCCGATGTTCGTCGAGACGGGCGACACGATCAAGATCGACACCCGCGATGGGCGGTATGTGACACGCGTCTGAAGGGCCTTCCGGCCCATTATGACCGCAAGGTCGTATATACTTACGTTTCCGCCGCAAGTCGCGCACAGACGCGTTGCTTCTGTGCGCTTGCTGAAGACAAGGAGGATCGGATGCGCCCGGTGCATGTGACCGACACCACGCTTCGCGACGCCCACCAGTCGCTTTGGGCCACGCGCATGCAGATGGCCGATATGATCCCGATCCTTCCGAAGATGGATGCCGTAGGGTATTGGTCTTTGGAGGTGTGGGGCGGAGCCACTTTCGATGCTGCTCTGCGCTTCCTCGACGAGAACCCATGGGAGCGCTTGCGCGTCATCAAGAAGCACTGTCCGAAGACCCGGTTGCAGATGTTGCTCCGTGGTCAGAACATCGTCGGCTACCGTCATTATCCGGATGAGATAGTCACCCGTTTCGTCCATGCTGCAGCCCGCAACGGCATAGACGTCTTCCGGGTCTTCGACGCGCTCAACGACGCTCGCAACATCGAGGTGGCTGCTGCTGCCATCAAGGAGGCGGGGGCACACTTCGAGGGCGCCATCAGTTACACGGTGAGTCCCGTGCATACCCTCGACAGTTATCTGGAATACGCACTCCAACTCAAGGACTTGGGTGCAGACACCATCTGTATCAAGGACATGGCTGGCATGCTCACCCCCTTCAGGACCGAGAAGATGGTCCGAGCGTTGGTGGACGAGGTCGGTCTGCCGGTCCATGTGCACTGTCACTACATAGGTGGCATGGCTCCGATGAACTACTTGAAAGCCGCCGAAGCCGGAGCCGACATCATCGACACCGCGGTCGTCGCACTCGCCTTCGGCAACAGCCAACCGGCGGTGGAGATGATCGTGGCGGCTCTTCAGGAGAGTCCGTACGATACCGGTTTGGACCTCGACCTGCTCTTCGAGATCGCCGAGTACTGGGAGAACGTCCGTGAGCGCAAGAGGCTCAAGCGCGGCGTGACATCGCTTCTACACATGGAGGTCTTCAGCCACCAGGTCCCCGGCGGGATGATGAGCAACCTGGTCAGTCAACTCGAGCTCCAGAAGGCGCCGGACCGTCTGGCCGACGTGTTGGCCGAGATACCGAAGGTGAGAGCCGAGGTCGGCTATCCGCCCCTCGTAACGCCGCTGTCTCAGATAGTGGGGACACAGGCTGTCATCAACGTGCTCACGGGCAAGCGCTGGGCGGTCGTCCCCAAAGAGATGAAGGACTACATAAAGGGCTATTATGGCAAAGCGCCGGGCCCGATGGACCCGGAGATAGTGTCGAAAGCGTTGGGGAAGGAAGAGCCGCTCGACCCCGACATCCGTCCCGGCTCACTCGTGACCACCACCTATGCAGAGATCGAGGCGGAGATCGGAGACCTGGCACACAGCGAAGAGGACGTGCTGATGTACGCTCTCTTCCCGAACGAGGCACGCAACTATCTCACCCTTCACCAGGAAGGCGCTGAAAAAGCCGTCTTCATGATGGGTGAGGAGGTAGTGACCGTCATGGAGGGAGAGGAGCCCGTGGACGTCAACCAGATACGCGAGCTCATCAAGATCGTCGAGATGTCCGGAGTCGACGAGGTGACCGTCGAAGAAGGCGGGAGCAAGGTGACCGTTCGCAAGGGGATCGCGGGCACGACTGTCCGCTCGGAGTCTGCCGCTCCGTCGACTTCGACCGAGACCGGCAAGGATACCGAGGCTGCTCCTCCTCAGGATCCGCAGGTGCGGGACACTGCCGAGCGTCCGGCCACCTGGCGTCCGATAGAAGCGCCCATGGTGGGGACGTTCTATCGCTCTCCTGCTCCGGGCGCCGACCCGTTCGTGAGCGTAGGGGACGAGGTCGAAGAGGGCCAGACGCTCTGCATCCTCGAGGCGATGAAGCTCATGAACGAGATCGCTGCTGAGGAGCCCGGCATCATCCGAGAAGTCTGTCTTGCCGACGCCGAGCCGGTGGAGTATGGGACCGTCCTTTTCTACTACGAGCCGACCTCCTAGGCGCACGCCATGTTCAAGAAGATCCTTGTAGCCAACAGAGGTGAGGTGGCGCTGCGCATCATACGCGCCTGCCGGGAGATGGACATAGCCACCGTCGCCATCTACTCGGAGGCCGACAAGGACTCGCTGCACACGCGCATGGCCGACCAGGCCGTGTGCATAGGACCACCTCCTTCCGACAAGAGTTATCTGAGCATGCCCAACATCGTCTCTGCAGCGGTCACCACCGGAGCCGAGGCGGTCCATCCCGGTTACGGCTTCTTGGCGGAGAACGCGGCGTTCGCTCGTGCGGTGGAGGACTCCGGCCTCAAGTTCATAGGACCCGGCGCGGAGGCCATCGAGCGGATGGGTGACAAAGCCGTCGCCCGTCAGACCATGATTGAAGCCGGCGTCCCGTGCGTGCCCGGGAGTGAGGGTGCGGTGGACTCCGAGGAAGAGGCACTGATCTTCGCAGAGAAGGTAGGATTCCCCGTCCTCATCAAGGCGGCTGCAGGTGGCGGTGGCAAGGGTATGAGGGTGGCGAACGATGCCTCCGAGTTGGGCGTGAACTTCACAGCTGCTCGTACTGAAGCGGCAGCTTCTTTCGGCAGTGACGTGGTCTACATCGAGAAGTACCTCACTCGTCCGCGACATGTGGAGATGCAGGTGCTCGCCGACACTCATGGCAACGCCATACATCTGTTCGAACGTGACTGCTCCATCCAAAGAAGACACCAGAAACTGGTCGAGGAAGCGCCCTCACCCGCTCTTACGCCGGAGATACGCAAGGCGATGGGAGAGGCGGCGCTCAAGGCGGTCGCTGCCGTCGACTACGTCAGCGCCGGGACCGTGGAGTTCCTTCTGGACGAGGACGGCAGCTTCTACTTCATGGAGATGAACACCAGGGTGCAGGTAGAGCATCCGGTGACGGAGCAGATAACGGGTGTGGACATCATAAAGGAGCAGATCCGGATAGCCGCAGGTCGACCGATGAAGCACTCCGACCAGGAGACGATAGAGATGCGGGGCCACGCGATCGAGTTCCGGATAAACGCCGAGGACCCCGAGCACAACTTCCGCCCGAGCCCGGGCACGATATCGGTGTTCAATCCTCCCGGCGGGTTCGGAGTGCGTGTGGACAGCCATGTCTACTCCGGCTACAAGGTGCCTCCTTACTACGACTCGCTCCTGGCGAAACTCATCGTGTGGGGGGAGACCAGGGCCGAGGCCGTGGCGCGTGCCCGTCGTGCCCTCGACGAGTTCATCGTGGTAGGGATACCGACGACCATCGAGTTCCATCAGAAGGTGGTCGAGAATGAAGCGTACATAGCCGGGGACGTATATACTGACTTCGTTGAAAGGCACATGTCCTGATCGCGCATGACGGTATGGCGGGGTTCGCATGGCAGACGAGATCCACATCGGAGACCTCACGTTCGCACCCGGCGTGCTCGAGACGATAGTCACGCTCGCCGCCAAGGACGTGGAGGGCGTTGCTGACATCGTGGGTAGTCAGAAGCTTCCCCAGCTCACCCAGAGAGCGGTCAACAAGCAGCCTGCACGTTCTGTGGAGGTCGACGTCGAGCAGGACAGGCTCCACGTCTCCTTGCATGTCGAGGTCGAGTACGGTCAGCCCCTGCGCGAGGTGGGTCAAGCAGTGCAGAAGGCCGTCTTCGAGGCAGTGACACACCAGGTGGGCGTTCCTGTCGACTCGGTGGACGTCTACATCGATGAGATCGAGTTCACGGGCTGATCGTTTGAGTCCGCCGACAAGACCCGGAGAAGTGTTTGATGCTTGAGAGAACCAAGGCCCGGCGTCAGGCACTACACATCCTCTACCAACGCGAGATCACCGGCGAACCTGTGGACGACATCCTGCAGGCCGCTTCCTTCAACATAGAAGAAGACGACCTCTCGGATTTCTGCTTGACGTTGGTGCGAGGGGTAGAGGAGCATCAAGGTGAGATAGACGGGGTGCTCTCGGAGATCTCCGAGCACTGGACCGTCCCGAGGATGCCGCTGGTGGACCGCAGCATACTGCGCATCGCGGTCTATGAGATACTCCACCTTGACGACATCCCTGACTCCGTCTCCATAAACGAGGCGGTCGAGATGGCGAAGACCTACGGTGGGGACGACTCATCGAAGTTCGTCAACGGAGTGCTGGGGAGATTGGCCGAAGAGCGCAAACAGACCGGAGAAGGCGGTGCAGGGCACGAGGATGGCTGACCAGGAATACACCTTCACCCAGGCGAAACAGCGTCTTGAAGAGATCGTGGTGCAGGTACGCTCGAAGGACATGACCTTGGAGAAGAGTCTGGACCTCTTAGAAGAGGGCGTGCGTCTCGCGAACATGTGCACGGAACTCTCGGACCACACGGAATGGCAGGCGGTTCTTGAAGGTGAGAAGTCGGACGCTTCGGAGCAGCCCTCTGAAGACGAGCATGCCGCCGATGCGGGATCATCCGACAGCGAGTCGCCCGAAGACGCCGAAGAATTCTCCGATGACGAGAAGGACAGCGGTCATCAGGAAGGCGGGCGGCTCACGAGCGACGAACAGGCGACGACGGTCGAGGAAGACCCCGGGGACGACATCCGCGAAGAGGACACAGACACGTAACGTCAAGGTCACGGCGCGGCTGCGACTCTTGAGAGGGCTCGCCGAGCGGATTATGCTGGTCTAGCGCTCCGGTGCTGGACCGGAGAGCGAGAGACTGTTCTTGGAGATGAGTTTTTTTGACGACGCACCGCATCCTCGACGCTATAGAAGGGCCGCAAGACCTCCGCAGTCTGGACCCCGAACAACTCAAGCAGCTGGCAGCGGAGATCCGTGACGTCCTGGTGTCGACCGTCGCCCAGACCGGAGGCCATCTGGCTCCCAACCTGGGCGTGGTGGAGCTCACCATCGGGCTCCATCGGGCACTGGACTGTCCGAAGGACCGGATCGTCTGGGATGTAGGACACCAGTCCTATGTGCACAAGCTGCTGACAGGCAGGCTCGACCACTTCGACACCCTTCGCCAATACGGCGGCGTGTGCGGCTTCCCGAAACGGAGCGAGAGTCCTTATGACACCTTCGACACGGGGCATGCCTCCGAGTCCCTCTCCGTGGCTCTGGGTCTTGCCGAAGCCCGTGACGCACGTGGCGGCGATGAGAACATAGTGGCAGTGATAGGCGACGGCTCGATGACGGGTGGCATAGCGTTCGAGGCGCTCAACCACTTGGGTCATCTCGGGACCCGTCAGATCATCGTCCTCAACGACAACGAGATGTCGATAGCGCCCAACGTCGGCGCCATGGCGTCCTATCTCGCCAGAGTGCGACTCGACCCGAGGTACAACAGGCTCAGGGACGACGTGGAGTCGGCGCTCGCCAAGACCAAGCTGGGTGCGGCCGTGGTGGCCGCCGGAGAGGCCGCGAAGGACTCCGTCAAGCAACTCCTCGTCCCCGGGATGCTCTTCGAGGAGCTCGGTCTGAAGTACGTGGGTCCGATAGACGGACATGACATAGGAGCGGTCGAGTCGGCGGTGCTCGCGGCCAAACAGATCGACGGGCCTGTGATCATACATGTAGCGACCATAAAGGGCTTCGGGTACGCCCATGCCGAGGACAAGCCGGACGCCTTCCATGGCCTGGGCCCGTTCGAGATCGCCACAGGCAAGGTCAACGGCTCGAAGGGTCCGATCAGCTATACTGCGGCCTTCAGCAAGGCGCTGATCGCCGAGGCGGAGAAGAACGCAGACATCGTGGCGATAACCGCTGCGATGCCTTCCGGCACCGGCTTGGACAAGTTCGCAGAAGTCTTCCCTGACCGCTTCTATGACGTCGGCATAGCAGAGCAACATGCTGTGGGTCTTGCGGCAGGGCTCGCTCTTGGAGGCAGGCGTCCCGTGGTCGCCATATACTCGACGTTCCTCCAGCGTGCTTACGACCAGCTGATCATGGACATCGCTCTGCAGAACCTGCCGGTCGTCTTCTGCCTGGACAGGGCCGGCTTGGTGGGTGAGGACGGACCCACGCACCATGGCGTGTTCGACCTGACCTACCTGCGCTCGGTCCCGAACCTCATGGTGATGGCGCCCGCAGACGAGGGTGAACTCGTCCACATGCTGCATACCGCGTTGAGCGCGGACGGTCCTGTGGCTATCCGCTATCCGCGTGGCAAGGGCGTGGGCGTGAGGCTTCCCTCTAAGCCTGTGGTCCTGGAGGCAGGGCAGGCAGAGGTGCGGCGTGAGGGCACGGACGTCGCCTTGTTGGCGGTGGGACGGATGGTCGGCATGGCCGAAGAGTGCGCCGACCTGTTGGCGGGGGACGGCGTCTCTGCCACGGTCGTCAACATGCGCTGGATCAAGCCATTGGATTTTGAAGCCCTATCCCGAGCAGCCTCCGACCATCGCCTTCTGGTCACCGTCGAGGAGAACACCGGCATGGGAGGGATGGGCGCTGCGGTCCTTGAGGCCCTCTCCGACCTCAACATCTCCGTACCAGTCCTGCGCCTCTCGGTGCCGGACTGTTTCGTGACGCATGGAGCGATGGACAAGCTGCTTGCCGAGGTGGGCCTGGACGCTGAAGGTCTCCGCGGTGCTGTTCTCGGTCGCTTGATGGGGCTGGACGAGGCCACACTTCCGATGCCGGCTGAGGAAACCGATGACACGGCAACGAGCCGACGTCGTCCTGACTGATAGAGGTTTCTTCTCTTCCAGGGCGAAAGCCAAGGCTGCCATATTGGCCGGCGAGGTCCGGGTCGATGGCGAGCCCCTGACGAAGGCCGGCGAGCGCATAGACCCGGATGCGCTCATCGAAGTGGCTCCTCGCCCCAGATATGTCTCTCGTGGTGGCATGAAACTGGCCGGTGCCCTTGAGTGTTTCGAGGTGGATGTCACCGGGAAACGTGCTTTGGACGTAGGCGCCTCCACGGGAGGGTTCACCGACTGTCTGCTGCAGGCAGGCGCCGGGAGCGTGGTCGCAGTGGACGTCGGCTATGGACAACTCGCATGGTCGTTGCGACAAGACGACCGTGTGACGGTGCACGAACGCACGAACATCCGTCATGTGGACCCCCAGACCCTGGGTGCTCCGTTCGACATGGTCGTCGTGGACGTGTCGTTCATAGGATTGGCGAAGATACTGCCGAGACTCGTGGAGATGATGAGTCCCGAGGGGATCCTCCTGGCTTTGGTCAAACCTCAGTTCGAAGCGGGTAAGGGGAATGTGGGAAAACGGGGAGTCGTCCGGGATGCTCGAGTGCATGAGGACGTGCTGAGGAAGGTGTTCGCACACCTGGACGAGCAAGGCCTGTCGTTGCGCGGAGCGACCTGGTCGCCTGTGAAGGGTCCTGAGGGTAACATTGAGTTCTGGGTGATGGCGGATCTGAGCGGAGACGTAGCAGTGGACGTGGACATGACATCTCTGGTACGTGAGGCGCACGAGGAGCTGGCACGATGAGCGTCCGGGTCCTTCTGGTGCCGAACCTGGCCAACCCTGCCTCCGTGGAAGCCGCCCGCGACCTCGTCGGCTGGATGGCGAAGAAAGGGATCGAGCCGTTCCTGGTCTCCGAGGACGCTGAGGGCTGCGGTCTTCCGGACTCCGGTGTCCCGGCTGCCTCCATCGGGCAGCCGGAGCTGGTCGTCTCTTTGGGCGGGGACGGCACCATATTGAAATCCGCACATCTGCTGGGCTATGTGGAAGCGCCCATCCTCGGCATAAACTTCGGCCGGTTGGGCTTCATGACGGGGGTCGATGCCGGCTCCATCCGTGAGGCAGTGACCTCTGCTCTTGCGGGAGAAGCCAAGGTCGAGCGCCGCGCCACCCTTGAAGCCGCCGTCACCATGGAGGGGCGTGAGGTAGGCAAGTACCGGGCTCTCAACGAGGTCTTCGTGGGGAAGAGGGCATTGAGCCGCGTGGTGGAGATCTCCTATGCCGTGAACGGTGTCAAGATAGGTTCTTTCTCCTGCGATGGGGTGATCGTGGCCACGGCCACAGGCTCTACGGCATATGCGCTCTCAGCGGGAGGCCCGATAATCGCTCCAAGCGTGAGCTGCGGGTTGGTCATGCCCGTCGCGCCTCATGCACTCGGCTCGAGAGCGATGGTCATAGGTCCGAACGACGTGGTCGAGATATCGTTGCCCGATCCGAGCCGGAGGCAGGCATGCGTGACGGTGGACGGAGACACCATGCCGTGTCGTCAAGCGGTGGAATCGGTGTCGGTGCATCGTTGCGAGAGCGACGTGTTGCTTCTCAAGCTCGACGGCCGCGATTTCTATGAGGTCGTCGCCACTGAGTTCTTCGGAGGGTAGAGGCCTTGCTGTCCGAGCTGCATGTACGGGACCTTGCACTCATAGAAGAGGCATGGCTTGAGTTCGACCAAGGCCTGACCGTGCTCACGGGTGAGACCGGCGCCGGCAAGACTGCGTTGATCGGGGCGGTGAAGCTCCTCGTGGGAGAGAGAGCCGATTCCTCACTGGTGCGCTCCGGGGCCTCGGAGGCGGTCGTCGAGGGACGCATAGAGACTCCTGATGGTGAGATGGTGGCACGCAGGCGTCTTTCCGCCGACGGTCGTTCGAGATGCACCCTCGACGGGGAGATGGCGACGGTCGGGGAACTGGCCGAGCGGCTGGGCTCGCTGTTCGACCTGCACGGGCAACACGATCATCAAGCACTCCTCCGTCCGGCCCGACACGTCTTCTATCTCGATCGTTTCATAGGAGCGAAGGCGACCGAGGCACTCGACGCGTACAGGACGGCGAAGGCGGAGTGTTCTGCCGCCGTCCTCCGATTGCGAGAGCTTGAAGACGAACTGCGCGAGGCAGAGGAGCGTGCCGACCACCTGCGCTTCGTCTTGGAAGACATCGACAAGGTCGATCCCAGGCCCGGGGAGGACAGGGAGATGGAAGCCCGTCTTCCTGCCTTGCGCCATGGGGAGAGACTCGCGCTGGCTGCGGCAGAGGCACACTCTGCGCTCAAAGACGACGAGGGGGCCATCGACAGGACGGCCGTGGCGCTTTCCGCGCTGGACTCCGTCGCTGGACTCGACCCGGCATTGGACGAGATGAGAGCGTCTCTTGCAGAGGCATCCATCCTCCTGGATGAGCTCGGTACCGAGATCAGACGATACGGGGAGAGCATCGAGCATGATCCCGCTGCCCTCGATATGGCACAGGCCCGCCTAGCCGCACTCGCGGACCTCAAGAAGAAGTACGGTCCGGAGTTGGAGGACGTGTTGAAGACGCGTGAAGAGAGTGAAGAGCGCCTACTCTCCCTGGAGGCAGGCGACGAGGAACTCGCGCGCGTCCGTGCCGAAGCGGAGAAGGCCCGTGAGCGACTGGAGCATAGCGCGGCAGAGCTCACGACCGTGCGTACCGAAGCGGTGCCTGCGTTCACGGGAAGCCTTGCGCGTGCTGTGGAGGACCTGTCGTTGAGCGGTGCCCGCTTCGAGGTGAGCATCGAGGAGCTTCCCTTCGAAGAGTGGACCGCAGACGGTCCGCATGTGGTCGAGTTCCTCTTCTCTTCGGCACTCGATCAGCCGACGAGGCCGTTGGCGAAGATAGCTTCGGGCGGTGAGATATCCCGAGTGATGCTCGCTTTGAAAAGCGTGTTGGGCTCTGCAGACGACGTGCCCGTCCTCATCTTCGACGAAGTGGATGCAGGCATCGGAGGCAACGCTGCCATCGCGGTGGGTCGCAGACTCTCAGAACTCGCATCCGATCATCAGGTTCTGGTCGTCACGCATCTGGCTCAGGTGGCGGCTTTCGCGGACAGACATCTTGTGGTGGAGAAGGAGACATCGGACGGAGTGACCCGCACATACGTCCGAGCGGTGGAGGGACAGGAGCGCGTGAGAGAGATAGCCCGCATGCTTTCGGGAGCAGAGACACAGACTGGCCTGGCACACGCCGAGGAGCTTTTGGAGACGTGTGGCAAGCAGGTCTGTTAGAATCCCCGCCGCGGGTCGTTGGCGTGCTTCCCGCGGGATCACAGGAAGGTCGACGACGCTCGTTTAAGGTAGCCGATGCGCAACGAGGGAACAGCACGTTTAGACAGGCGCACGAAAGACCTGGTCAAAAGACTCGATGCCGATGACATAGCGATCATCGACCATCTGGACATGGACAGGGTCAGTGCTGAGTCACTCCTCGAGACGGGCATCGAGGTCGTGATCAACGCCGAGCGTTCCATATCGGGGGTCTATCCCAACGTGGGACCTCTGCTACTCGCAAGAGGCGGCGTGAAGATAGTCGACAACGTAGGCCCCGAGATATTCGACAAGGTGCACGAAGGTGACACTGTCGTCGTCATCGGCGGGGAGGTCTTCCTGGACGGGGAGAAGGTCGCAGAGGGCGAACTCCTCACGGTCGAGTCCATCGAACATGCCATGGAGGCCGCCCAAGAGTCGCTCGGGGAACGCCTCGACCAGTTCGCGCGCAACACCCTCGAATACATGCAACACCAGAAAGAGCTGCTCACGCACTCCACGGCTGTTCCCGAGACTCGAGTGAAGATGGCCGGCCGGCACGCTCTCGTCGTTGTGCGCGGCTACGACTACAAGCACGATCTGGACGTGTTGAAGCCGTACATCCGAGAGATGAAGCCGGTGCTCATCGGAGTGGACGGTGGTGCCGACGCCATCATCGAAGCAGGATTCTCGCCCGACATCATCATCGGTGACATGGACTCCGTCAGCGACAAGGCCCTACGCTCAGGAGCCGAACTCATAGTCCACGCCTATCAGGATGGGCGTTGTCCTGGAGCCCGACGGCTGGAAGACCTGGGGCTCGAGTACATCCGATGGTCTCTTCCGGCCACCAGCGAAGACCTGGGGCTGCTTCTGCCCTACGAGTCTGGCGCCGACCTCATCGTCGCAGTGGGCACGCACGACAATCTCGTCGAATATCTGGACAAAGGCAGGAACGGCATGGCCTCCACGTTCCTCGTGCGTCTCAAGGTGGGGCCGAGATTGGTGGATGCGAAGGGCGTGAACAAGCTCTACCGGACCTCTGTAGGTCCGAAAGACCTCATGTGGTTGGTCGGCGCAGCGCTCGTCGCCGTCACTGTGATCGTGATGATCGCTCCGCCGGTCCGCGACATCCTGTTCCTTCTGCTCTTGCAGTTGCGCACGATAGTGGGAATATGAGCTGCGGCGGACTATCTGAGAGGAACGCTGCATGTACAACCTGAAATACCACATAGCGTCTTTGGTCGCGGTCTTCCTCTCGTTGGCCATCGGACTCTTGCTGGGGACGATCGTCGTGGAGAGAGGCACTCTGGACAAGCAGCGTGAAGCGATAATCGGAGCGCTTCAAGACGAGTTTCGGACGCTGAGCAAGGAGAACGACGCGCTCAAGACGGAGAACGAGCTCCGACACGACTTCATGAACGACACCCTGCCGATCCTGCTGGCGGACAGGCTCACTGGGCGTACGGTCATGGTGGTGACCAACTCGGGACGGACGGACGGGCTCGGCTCGATCACTGATTCGTTAAGGCTTGCCGGTGCCACTCCCGTCATCGTCACTTTCAGCGAACCCGGGTTGGGACTCGAGACGGCGAAGGCCTCGGCGGCAGCGACAGCTGTACTGGGACCGAAGCTGCCTGA
>CAYWAF010000005.1:14798-22887 GCA_964456355.1 uncultured Eubacteriales bacterium
TTCGGCGTGGGTGCGGGTGCTCAGGCGCGCTATCCGGTCGTGGCGCAAGAGCCGGCCACCGAACAGACTCCTGAGTGACCTATCCTCTCTCGAACATCAGTCTCGTCAAAGCGACAGCAACGTGGATGAACTGTCGTCCTCTGTGAAGAAAGCCATGGATGTCTCTGCCTGTCTCTGCATGGGACATCTCGGTCGCGACCTCCTCGATGCGAAGCCCTTTTCTGAGTGCTCGCACCGTCATGGCGACCTCCACTCCGAACCCGAAGGCGAAAGGGGTCACCGCTTCAGCGGTCTCACGTGTCAGGGCACGCTGTCCCGAGAGGGGCGCGTCGGCCTCGAATCCTCCGCCCAACCTACGGATACCGTTCCTTGCAAGAGCCTTCACCAAGCCGAACCCTCCAGGACGTTCCGGCGGTGGGAAGGTGGCTATGGTCATGTCTGCACGCCCCTCCACGATGGGCGTCAACAGACGCTCGGCTTGAACGGCTGAGTGCCCCAGGTCGGCATCGAGCAACAGGAGGACGTCGAACTCACCGGCGTGTTCGAGCCCGACATCCAGCGCTGCGCCCTTACCGACGTTCTTCTCTAGTCTCACGACCTTCGCACCGGCTGCCGAGGCTCGCTGTGTCGTGCCGTCTTCTGACCCGTCGTCTATGACGATGACCGTCTCCACCGCATCCAGGTCTCGTGTGGCTTTCACGGTCTCGGCCACACGTGCCTCCTCGTTGAAGGCCGGTATGAGTGCCACGACTCTCACGTCACGAGTCCCTAACCGCTCCGGCTGAAGGTCCTGCCGAGCACCCGGCGCGCCATCGCCACGCCCTCGTTGACTTCATGGACCTTCATCAGGGCTGCCAATGTGTAGGTTACGCCCAGTCCTATGACCCCCGATATCGCGAGTTGTGCTATGAACCCGACCCTGGCCTCAGCGAGCGGTGCCGTCACGCTGAGGAGCCAGTATGCCACTACGCCTCCTACGAGTGATGCCAGCGATATGCGTGCGATGGTCGAGAGTATCCCCTTGACGTCGTAGCCGCCTATCTTCTTGCGCAATATGATGGTGAGGGTGAGCAGACTCGCTGCATAGAAGATCATGTCGGATATGGGGATCCCTTTCAGTCCCCACCCGGACCAACCGGCGACTCCCACGGTCAACGTCGCATACATGCTTATCTGTCCGACGGTCAGGACCACGTTCACCCACATCGGTGTCTTGGTGTCCTGCAGGGAGTAGAAGGCTTTGAGGACGAACATGTATGAGGCGAAGAAGATTAGAGCCGCACCCCACCACATCAGTATCTCTGCCACGGCTGGGACGTCCGACGCCTTGAACTCGCCGGCCCTGTAGAGGGTGATGAGCGGCTCGGCCAAAGCGATCAACATCGCAGCCATGGGGATTATGAGTATCCCGGTCGCGCGCAGGCCTTTTGCGAAAGTCAGCTTGAAGCGGGTCCATTCCAGGCGTCCGGCCTGGTCCGAGAGTTCGGTGAAGATGGCCGTGGTCAACGCCACGGCGAATATCCCGTAGGGGAGTTGGTAGAACATCCATGCGTACAACAGGGTCGCAGGGCCGTCACCGGAGACGTCGAATGCGTAGGCGTTCCTGAAGGAGACGGCGGTGAGGTTCGTGATGACGTAGATGATGGTGGGGACGGCGAGCCGAGCCATCCGCGCCATCCCGGGTTGTCTCAGGTCTATCGAGAAGCTGTAGATCGGTTTGAGTTTGAGGAGACTGGGCACTTGGACCAGGTACATGACCAGGACGCCGAGGGAGGTACCTATCGCCAGCCCCATCTTGGCCAGGTCCGGGTTGGTCTCTCTGAACGGGACGTAGAAGCCCAGGAGGGTCACGATGACGACCAGGTTGTTGAAGACCGGACCGATGGCAGGCCAGAAATAACGTCTTTGGGAGTTGAGTATCCCGCTCACTATCGACCCAGAGCCGTAGAAGAGGACCTGGACCGCGAAGAAACTGAAGAAGTAGGTCGCCATCTCCGCTTCTTGTCTGCTGATGCGGAACGTCTGGGTCCTCACGAACTGTTCGGCATAGATCGTTCCGAGCAGTGCGACCACACACATGACGATGGTCGTCAGGTTGAAAAGGGAACTGGCGAAGCGCCACGCTTCCTCACGACTGTCCTGCCCCCAGCGCTCCAGGAAGATAGGGATGAACAGCGATGAGATGAGCCCACCGACCGCGAGTTCATAGATCATGTTGGGGATGTTGTTGGCAACGCTGTAAGACGCTGCCAGGGTGGTCACTCCCAGCGCATAGGCGATGGCCCACGTGCGCACGAAGCCCGTGACGCGGGAGAGTGCGGTGGAGGCGGACATGATCGCTGTGGAGCGTGCGATGGTGGGGGTGCGAATGGGTCCGGCCTCCGTTTCTCCTCCGACGGTATGTGCGTGACCCGTTCGAGGTCGGGCTTATTGTAACGGAGGCGCAGGCAGCAGGCGTCATGAGGACGAAGCGTAACCAGTACGTCAACATGACGTACCACCCTATGCTCGCGCATCGGCTATACTCCCACATGGGCGCTTTGAGCCCTGTCCGACGCAATCGCGCAGGATGTGTGTTCCCCACAGTATTGGCCGTCTCGAGCTATGTCTGCGAGTGGTGTGTGAACCGATGAGACGTTTCGTAGGCATGACGTCTGCCGTGCTCGTCCTTGGCATCATCGTCTCGTCGCTCCTCTTCGTCCCACCCCTTTCCGCGCGACCTTCGACCGACGAGATCCCCCGAGTGGTCCTCATCCTTGCTCCGACACTGGACTGGGACGACCTGAACACCGAGAGCATGCCCAGGCTCACGGCACTTGCTGAGGATGCCGCACTCGCGAACATAGGCCTTCGTAGCAGAGCCGTGGGCAACACAGTGCCCGACTCCACGCAAGGAGCGTTGACCCTCTCCTCTGGCGCGTGGGCGGTGGCAGATCCTCTGGCGCCCACGGCCTACTCGGTCGAGGAGCATTACGAGGGAGGTAGTGCGGCGGACGCTTTCGAGAGGATGACGGGCGTCTCATCGACTGGCTTCCGAATCGTCTACCTGGGTATGCCACGCACGCAGCGCATCAACGCCAGCGACCATGCCCAGAACGTGGTAGTGGGTACGCTGGGTCAGGCCATAAGCGACGCCGGCGGTGCGACGGCTGCCGTGGGTACCTCCGACTCCGGTTATCAGGTGCGTGGCTTCAGGCGCAGTCGTCCCGCGGCACTGGTGGCCATGGACGAGTTCGGGCGCGTGAGGTTCGGTGAGATATCGGCCGACCTTCTGAAGAACGACCCGGATGCCCCCTTCGGCTACTCCACGGACGTCGGACTCCTCGAGGATGCGGTCAGTGCAGCATCCTTCGAGCTCGAAGAGTTCGGAGGACCGCAACTACTGGTCATAGACCCGGGTGACCTTCAGAGGGTCACCGACTTCGCGCCGGAGGTCTCCGACGAAGTGGCCAAAGCGCATCGAGCTGCCGCCATAAGGTCTCTCGACGAGGTCATAGGGATGGTGGTCGATTCCGCACCGGAGGGGACTGCCGTGATAGTCTCGCCACACATACCTTCCCGCTCGAGCGAGCATGTCATAGGTTTCTCACCGCTGGTGCTGTCGGCTCCGGGCTACAAGGGATACCTGACCTCTTCTTCCACTCAACGTGACGGGCTGGTCACCAACCTCGATCTGACCGCCACCATCCTCGACCTGCTTGACATAGACCCCCCGGTCCAGGTGCTCGGCAATCCGATGCGACCGATCCTGTCGTCTGTCTCTGCTCAGGACCGGATAGAGGTCTTGAGTGCTCAGGCCGACATGGCTACGAGCATCGAAGAACCGAAATGGAAGGTCATCAACACGTATATAGCGCTGACCACGTTGCTGTTCGTGTTCTGCAGCATCGTGCTCGCTCGGGCTGACCGCTGGTCCTCGGAGCTCGTCTCCTCCGTGACGACCATCTGTTCCGCCCTGCTCATCCTGGCCTTGGCGGTACCGCTCGCCTCCTGGCTGATGTTCGCTTTGAGACCGATGCCCATGACCTCTGGTGAAGGACTGGGATATTTCGCCCTTACAGTGGGGTTGCTGTGGGCCTTAGGGCTCGTGTTGCGTTTCTTGGAACGGGGAGTGTTCCCGGTCGCCGTCCTGAGCTTACTCACCGCGTTCGTGCTCGCTCTGGACCAATGGCTGGGAGCGCCATGGTCGTTCACCGCTTACTTCGGCTATTCTCCGCTGCTCGGAGCGCGTTTCTACGGGATCGGGAACGAGGGCGCGGCCATGCTCGTGGGCTCTGCGATCGTAGGCGCCGCGCTCCTTGTCGACGAATTCCGGGACACAACCTGGGCTCGACATCTCCGCCGATGGGGAATACCACTCCTAGGGGCCGTGGTGGTCGTGACATGCGTGGCACCCTTCTGGGGGGCCAACGTGGGCGTGGCCGTCTGGGGCGTGGTCACTTTCGGCGTGGCATGGGCGATGATGAACGAGGTGCGCATAGGCTGGAAAGGCGTGGTGGTGGGTCTTCTCATCATCATCTCGATCGTGGCGGTCTTCTCGTTCATAGACATCACTTCCGGCAGCGCGCAGACACATCTCGGCAGGGCCTGGGAGAGTGCGCGGGCCGGAGGGGCAGGAGAGTTGTGGACGATAGTCGTCCGCAAGGCCCAGACCAACATAAGAGTGCTCACTCGCACGAACTGGACCTATCTGCTCATAGCCGTTCTCGCACTGCTCGGGTTCATGCGTTGGAGACCGTGGGGTGAGTTCGCCGAGACTCTCGAGGAGAACCCCGCTTTCTCGGATGCGATGGCCGCAGTGTTGCTGGGAGGGCTGGCAGCTTATCTGTCCGAGGATTCCGGCATCATCATCCCTGCGTTGATGATGCTCTACATCGGAGTCGGAATCGTCTACCTGATGCTGTGTCGCATCCGAGGTCGGTCGTCGAGGGTGGGAGTCGACTCGATGGGAGGCCGGGAGTGAGCGATATATGGCTGTTCGTCATCTTGCTGGCGACGATCGTGTGTGTGTTGATACCTGTCGTGGGCATCCGCATGCTCGTTCCTTCGCTGGAATCCTCTCCGGCCATCGCTCTCAACTACCGGGGTCGTGAAGTGCACAAAGGTCTGGGAATCGTATGGCTCTTCTGGGTAGGGGGAATACTTCTGCTGCTGGTGGGGACGGATACGAAGGTCAGCGTGGGACGTCTCACCATCGGTCTTTCGACACTCGAGGGCGACGTGTATTTCGTGTGGAAGACGCTCGTGCTCGCGGGCGTGATGGCGATGATGACGTTCGCTTTCGGGATGATCGATGACTTCTTCGGAGACGATTCCATAAAGGGATTCCGAGGTCATCTTCGCGAACTCTGGAGAGGACGCCTCTCCACCGGAGGGCTGAAACTCATCGGTATAGGCCTGACGTCACTCTTGGTAGGAGTGATAATCTCGGTCGAGGTGTCATGCGGTGTTGCCAGGACCCTTCTAGCCACGTTGGCGATAGCCATGAGCGCGAACTTCGTGAACCTCATGGACCTGAGGCCGGGCCGTGCTCTCAAGGCGTATATAGCGATGCTATTCGTGGCTTGTGGCTCCATACCGTTCGTTTGGGAGCCGCCTGCTTCCCCCGATGCCATAGGCGGCACACTGATGTTGCTCATCGCATTCATAGGTCCTGTTCTTGCGGTATGGCATTACGACCTGAACGAACAGGGGATGTTGGGTGATGCGGGAGCCAATCCGGCAGGGGCTGTGATCGGCGTGTTATGTGCTATCTGGTGGCCGTTGTGGGCGTTGGCGATATATGTGCTCCTCATCGCCTCGCTCAACTTCTCTTCGGAGAGGATCTCCTTCTCTTCGGTGATAGAGAGGTCCACCTTCTTGAGCTGGCTGGACGGTCTGGGGCGTATCGAATATGACGGAGACGCCGGAGGCGATAGGACCGTTTGATATGGGGACGGTTAGAATGGACGAGTGCGGAAGATGACTGGAGGCTGAAGGGCGCATATGGCAAAACACATCTTCGTGACCGGCGGTGTCGTCAGTTCTTTAGGTAAGGGCATCACGGCTGCCTCCCTGGGGCGTCTGCTCAAAGCCAGGGGTCTGAGCGTGAAGATCCAGAAGCTCGACCCATACCTCAACGTCGACCCCGGCACGATGAGTCCCTTCCAGCACGGCGAGGTCTTCGTCACCGATGACGGTGCCGAGACCGATCTTGACCTCGGTCACTACGAACGCTTCATCGACGAGTCCCTCACACGCGACTGCAACGTCACAGCCGGCTCCATATATCAATCGATCATCAGCAAAGAAAGACATGGCGACTATCTCGGAGCCACGGTCCAGGTCATCCCGCATGTGACCAACGAGATCAAGGACAGGGTCCGCAGGATAGGGGAACAGGAGAACGCCGATGTCGTGATCACCGAGGTCGGCGGCACGGTCGGTGACATAGAAGGTCTGCCCTTCCTGGAGGCCATACGGCAAGTGCGTAAGGACCTCGGCAAGAAGAACACCCTGTACATACATGTGACCCTGGTCCCGTACATCAGCGCATCCGGTGAGTTGAAGACGAAACCGACGCAGCACTCGGTCAAAGAACTCCGCAGCATAGGTATCCAGCCCGACTTCATCGTCTGCCGCTCTGACAGGCCGATAGACGAGAGCATACGTCGCAAGATCGCTCTTTTCTGCGATGTGGAGCCCGAGGCCGTGGTCTCTGCCCAGGATGCCTCTTCGATCTATCAGGTCCCGGGCAACCTGAGCCGTCAACGACTCGACGAGATGGTCATCGAGAAGCTCGAGTTGGAGTGTGGCGACCCGGACATGACCGAATGGGACGCGTTCGTGGCTCACAGCGAGTCGCTCTCGGATACGGTGGACATCGCACTGGTCGGCAAGTACGTGCAGCTCCCCGATGCCTATCTCTCCGTCACGGAGGCACTCGACCACGCAGGCATATTCCACGACCACAAAGTGAACGTGCATTGGGTGGATGCCGAGTCGCTCACGCCCGAAGAGGTAGAAAGCGTCTTGGAGCGCTTCGACGGGATACTGGTGCCCGGAGGCTTCGGCATACGCGGCATCGAGGGGAAGGTGCGCGCGGCCAAGCACGCACGCGAGAACAAGGTCCCGTATCTGGGGATATGCCTCGGCATGCAGGTGGCTGTCGTGGAGATAGCCAGGCATCTGGCGGGGTTGGAAGGAGCCAACTCCTCAGAGTTCGATCCCGCGACGCAGTATCCGGTCATAGACCTGATGCCTGACCAGCACGACATCTCCGATATGGGCGGGACCATGCGTCTGGGTACCTATCCATGCAAGGTGACCCCGGGGACCAAGGGTTTCGAAGCCTATGGTGAAGAGCTCATCTACGAGCGTCATCGTCACCGCTATGAGGTGAACAACACCTATCGCGATGTGTTGGTGGATGCCGGGATGGTCATATCAGGGATGTCGCCTGACGGCAGACTCGTCGAGATGATCGAGTTGGCCGACCACCCGTGGCTCGTGGGTAACCAAGGGCACCCCGAGTTCAAGAGCAGGCCCACGCGGCCAGCTCCACTCTTCCGTGATTTCATCGGGGCGGCAGTGCAGCACAAGAGAAGATCCGGCAGGTAGGCAGGATGGGACCTGACTCCGACAACAGACTGCTCGCCACGTTCCTGGACCTCGTCCGCATAGACAGTCCGTCGGGTCAGGAAGCCGGAGTCGCCGAGTATTGCAGTACCAAGCTGGCGAGCCTGGGCTTCGATGTCCGTTTCGACGACACCACCGGAGTCACCGGTTCTGACACAGGCAATCTACTGGCCGACCATCCCGGCACTGCTCCCGGCAAGCGGTTGCTCCTTTCGGCGCACATGGACTGCGTGCAACCTTGCCTGGGGATAGAGCCGGTCATCGAGGACGGCGTGGTCCGCTCCGCAGGAGACACCATACTGGGCGGGGACGACAAGGCGGGGATCGCCGTGGTCCTGGAAGCGCTCACGCGCCTGGTGGAGTCGGGAGAGGCCTTCGGGCCGATAAGCGTGGTCTTCACGGTCTCGGAAGAGACCGGGCTGAAAGGTGCGAAGGCACTCGACCCTGCGGATGTGGACGGCGACCTGTGTCT
>CAYWAF010000005.1:22987-34433 GCA_964456355.1 uncultured Eubacteriales bacterium
GTCGAGCAGGTGCGCAAGGAGATGGATGCAGCCATGCTCGAGCAGGCACATGACGGGGGGAGCGTGGAAGTCGATTGGACCGTCGAGTACGAGGGCTTCCGCTTCTCGGACGACGACCCCGTCCTCGATATCGTGGAAGAGGCCATGGAAGATGTCGGCGTCGAGCCGAGGCGTTTCGCGACGGGCGGGGGCAGTGACGGCAACATATTCCATGCCGATGGCGTTCCTACCGTCGTGTTGTCGTCCGGCCTTCGTGACGTGCATAGCATCGATGAGAGCGTCCGTATCGAAGACCTCGAGACTCTGACCCATGTTGTGCATGCGGTAGCCACTAGACTCGTTGAGGGCTGATGAGACTCGTTTGGGGCATCGTGGTCTCTGTGGAGACCGATACGAGTGAGGTGCAGGTGCTCGATGTCGCCCTGGACGACGGGACCACGGGTACCGCGATCTCCTACCCTGACCTCATCGGCGTCTGTCGTATAGCCGACCGTGTCTTGCTCAACACGACGGCTGTGGGCCTCGGCCTCGGCACAGGCGGCCATCACTTCATCGTCGCTCGCACAGAAGGGGAGGGCGGAACGGTCCTCGATGAACCCTCAGGCGGACACATCATGAAGATGCGCTACACGCCCATGCAACTCGACGTCGAGTGTGTGGAAGAGCAGGACAGTCCACACCATCAGACCATGAAAGGAGCGACGACCCTCGCGCAGATGCCGGTGGCCTGCTGTGGACTACACAGCCAGGTGCCGCTGGTCGCCGCAGCCGTGAAGAATGTGGATCCCGATCTCAAAATCGCGTATGTGATGACGGACTTCGCTGCGCTGCCTATCGCGCTATCGAACCTGGTACGAGCATCTCTTTCCTCAGGATTGCTCGACACCACCATAACGTGCGGACAGGCCTTCGGCGGACGCTTCGAGGCCGTGAACATGCACTCTGGGATGCTTGCGGCCAGGCATGTCGCCAAGGCCGATGTGGCGATAGTGGCCATAGGGCCGGGTGTCGTAGGGACGGCGACTCCCTTCGGTCACGGAGGGATCGCGCAAGGGGAAGCCGTCAACGCGGTCTCGGCTCTGGAAGGCATACCCGTGGTCACCTTGCGGGTGTCCTTCGCGGACGAACGCCGACGTCATCACGGGGTGAGTCATCACACCTTGACCGCGCTGACCCGCATAGCCTTGTCCACCGCCGCCGTGGCGGTCCCTTCGCTACCTGAGGAGTACGGTGCCGTCGTGGATGATTCGCTGGATTCGGCCGGTGTGTGGGAGCGGCATGTACGCGTCGATTCCAAGGCAGGCTTCACTTCCCCTCCGTCGATGCGCGGTGTGGAGGTAAAGACGATGGGTCGTGGACTCTCGGAGGATCCGGCCTTTTTCGCCGCAGCGTTCGCCGCAGGGGATGTCTGCGCTCGTTATGCCCGTGGTGAGGAGGACATGCCTCGCCCATGATGTCCGGGATGCAGTCGTACGTGGACGATTTCTTGGCGTATCTGGTGGTCGAGCGTGGCGCTTCCACCCATACGGTGGCTGCGTACCGTTTCGACTTGCAGGAATACATCCGTCGTCTTCTCGACCGCGGGGTTTCCGGTCCCGATGATGTCGACAAGGACGACCTCATCGAGTACCTGCGATATCTGAACGGCAGAGGTCTTGCGCCCAGTACCATCGAGCGCAAAGTCGCCTCAGTCAAGAGTTTCCATAAGTTCCTTGTGCGTGAAGGGGTGACTCGGAACCATCCCACAGACAAGCTTCCGCTGCCCAAGGTCCCCGACTTGCTGCCTGATGTGATAAGCATCGAGGAAGCGGAACGCATGTTGTCGCAGCCCTTTCCTAAGACACCGGCAGGACTCAGGGATGCTGCCGTGCTCGAGGTCTTGTACGGGTGCGGACTCAGGGTCGCCGAACTCGTCGGCCTGGACATCTCCGACCTCGATATCGAAGCGGGCTTCCTGCTCGTTCGCGGAAAAGGGGGCAAGGAGAGAATCGTCCCCATAGGTGGTGCTGCCTCGCATGCCCTCTCGCTCCACCTCCGCGACGGAAGGCCTTTCCTCAAGACGAAGAAGTCTCCGTTACGCCAGGACCCTTCAGCCGTCTTCCTGAACGCTCGCGGTTCCCGCATGAGTCGACAGAGCGTCTATGCACTCGTCAAGAAGTATGGAGAAAAGGCCGGCTTGGACATACACCCTCACACCCTCAGGCACTCCTTCGCGACCCATATGCTGCAGGGTGGTGCAGACCTGCGAGCGCTCCAGGAGATGCTCGGTCATGCGGATATCTCCACCACTCAGGTCTACACGCATGTGGACCGCGAACACATACGGGAGGAGTACCTTTCGACCCATCCCAGAGCCAAGCTCCGGTGACCGGATGTCTGGAACTTCCGACGGCAGGGAATGTAGATATGTGATGAGTCGGGGTCCATGTGGCCTGAAGGGGCCATCTGGACGACTGATTGAACAGGGACGAAAGGGTGGTTCGTGTGAACAGACGTTCGAAGAGCATATTAGCGCTGATACTCGCGCTCGTGGTCGTTTTCGCTCTGGCGGCAGGGTGTACCAGTGACACCACTACCGAGGGAGACACAGAGGAGAGTGCTACGGAGCCGACCACAGATGTCAAGGCTGCGATGGTGACCGACGTAGGAGGACTCGGCGACAAGTCCTTCAACGACCTCGCATACAAAGGGTTGAAGATGGGCGAGGAAGAGTACGGCATGGAGATACAGGTCCTCGAGTCCAACGAGATCGCGGACTACGAGCCGAACGTCGACCAGCTCGCCAACGCCGGCTACGACATCATATACACGGTCGGATACCTGATGACTGACACTACCGACAAGAAGGCTCCGGAGTATCCGGACGTCTACTTTGCCGGCATCGACCAGTTCTTCGAGAACCCTGCCGACAACCAGGTGGGGCTCCTGTTCAAGGAGAACGAGGCGGGATACCTCGCTGGCATAGTGGCAGGCATGATGACGCAGGAGGCGGCGTTGCACGACAGTCTCAACGATGCCAACAAGATCGCCTTCATCGGTGGCATGGAGATCCCGCCCGTGCAGAAGTTCGAAGCCGGTTATATCGCTGGAGCCCGGTCGGTGAATCCTGACGTCGAGATCATCAGTCTCTACGTAGGTGACTTCGAGGACACCGCCAAAGCGAAGGAACTCGGCATAACCGCCATCGAGCAGGGCGCTGACATCGTGTTCGCCGCTGCAGGCCTGCCGGGTGCAGGCGTCGCCCAGGCGTGTGTCGAGAACGGGGCACTCTTCATCGGCGTGGATGCGGATCAGTATGAGACCCTCCCGGATGCGCAGGAAGTCATCCTCACTTCTGCTGTCAAGCACGTGGACCAGGCTGTCTTCTTGAACACGCAGTCGGTGGTGGAAGGTACGTTCGAGAACGGCATCCGTGAGTTCGGCATCGTCGAAGACGGCGTAGGTCTGGCACCGTTCCACAACTTCGAGGACATCGTTCCGCAAGAGGTCAAGGATGCTGTGGACAAGGCGACGCAAGACGTCATAGATGGGAACGTCGAGGTGCCGACGGACCCGTCCACTCTGTAGGACCGAGAGTGCGAACTATGTAGCGAGCAGGGGGCGACCGGTCCGCGAAAGCATCCGGTCGCCCTCGCTTCGTGTGACGATGAGGCCACTGCAGGAGTGACAGATGACCGCACCGCTGCTCGAGTTACGTGGGATAACCAAACACTTTCCGGGAGTACTGGCCAACGATGACGTCTCTCTGACCATCCACAAAGGAGAGATAGTCGCTCTTCTCGGCGAGAACGGTGCCGGGAAGTCGACGCTCATGAACATCGTGTACGGTCTTTTGACTCCGGACGCAGGCGAGGTCCTCGTCGAAGGCGAGCCGGCCCACATACACTCGCCTAAGCATGCCATAGACCTCGGCATCGGCATGGTGCACCAACACTTCATGCTGGTGGAGCCCCTCACGGTCACCGAGAACATAATCCTGGGGACCGAGCCCACGCATGCGGGCGTCATAGACTTCAAGAAGGCACGCGCCGACGTGGTCGACATCTCCAAGCGATACGGACTGGCCGTCGACCCCGATGCCGTGATCCGCGACCTTCCCGTAGGCATGCAACAGCGCGTGGAGATACTGAAAGCCCTCTATCGCGGTGCGAGGATACTCATCCTGGACGAGCCGACGGCCGTCCTCACCCCTCAGGAGGTCAGAGAGCTCTTCTCTGTCGTCCGCTCCCTGGTCGAAGAGGGACTCTCCGTCGTCTTCATCACCCACAAACTCGAAGAGGTGATGGCCTCTTCTGACCGCATCGTGGTCATGCGTGACGGACGAGTGGTGGGGGAGACCAGACCGCAGGACACCGACATGGCCGGTCTTGCACGGCTGATGGTCGGGCGGGACGTGGTGTTCCGTGTCGAGAAGCCACCGTCTGAGTGCAAAGGAGTCGTCCTTGCCGTACGCGACCTATACGTCAAGGACGAACGCGGCTTGGATGCCGTGCGCGGAGTCTCGTTCGAGATCTGCGGAGGAGAGGTGGTCGCCATCGCCGGTGTCAGTGGCAATGGTCAGACCGAACTAGTGGAAGCGCTCACGGGCCTACGGAAGGTGGAATCCGGCTCGATCAGGCTGAAGGACCTAGACATCACCGGGTTCTCTGCACGAAAGGCCATCGAAGCAGGCATCTCGCACGTGCCCGAGGACAGGCATCGCAGGGGCTTGGTGCTAGAGTTCGACCTCGCGGAGAACCTCATACTCGGTGACCACCGTCATCCTCCATTCACCAACCATGGCGTCATGGACCCCAAAGCCATCGCGCGGATCACCAGGGAAAGGGTCGCAGACTACGACGTGCGCACTCCTTCCATCAGGGTCTTGGCTTCGGCTCTCTCTGGTGGGAATCAGCAGAAACTCATCCTTGCGCGAGAATTGGGGCGCAACCCCGAGCTGCTCATCGCTGCTCAACCGACCCGCGGTCTGGACGTAGGAGCGATCGAGTTCGTCCACAGCCGGATACTGGACGAGCGTTCCACTGGTAAAGGCATCCTTCTGGTGAGCCTCGAGCTGGAGGAGGTCCAATCGTTGGCCGACCGCATCCTGGTCATCTATGAAGGCGAGATCGTCAAGGAGTTCGCTGCTGGTGAGGCAAGCGACGAGGAACTCGGTTTCTACATGACCGGAGGTGGCAGAGGTGACCGCGACGGAGAGGTAGCCATGATAGCGGGGGGGGCCGAGGGGGACTGAACAGACTCATGAGATGGGAGGGAGTCGTCGCCGGTCGGGCGCGGAGCAGCTGGCGCTGCCGGTGCTCTCGGTGATCATCGCTCTGTTGATAAGCGGCGTGATCATCTGGCTGGCCGGCTTCAACCCGATAGAGGCGATGAGTGCACTCTTCAAAGGCGCCTTCGGTAGCGGTCGTCAGATAGGCGAGACCCTCATGCGGTCGACCCCGCTCATCTTCACAGGGCTGTCGGTCGCGTACGGCTTCCGTGCCGGTCTGTTCAACATCGGTGCAGAAGGTCAACTGTTCATGGGTGGTCTCGTAGCAGCTTGGCTGGGGATCGCGCTCGCCGGATTACCGATGATAGTCAACATCACGGTCATGGTCGTCGCCGGTGCTGCAGCAGGTGCGGCTTGGGCCTTCATACCGGCCATATTGAAGGCCAGGGTAGGAGCTCACGAGGTCATAACGACGATGATGTTCACCTACATCGCCCGCTACATCGTCTCCTGGCTCGTCACGGGTCCCATGAAGGCGGAGGGTCAGATACCCCAGACGGAGACGTTGCCCACAGAGTCCATCCTCCCGAAGATCCACGAGACGCTCTCGTTCGCACCTGTATCCAGACTGCACTGGGGGTTCGTGATAGCCGTGATGTTGGCGGTGGGACTCTGGCTCCTCCTCAAATACATGACGCTAGGTTACGAGGCGCGCGCCGTCGGCTTCAATCCGTGGGCCTCGGAGACAGGCGGCATCTCCGTCGAAGCGACGATAGTGAAATCCTTGTGCATCTCGGGTGCTCTGGCCGGCATCGCCGGCGTCGTCGAGGTCATAGCCGTCCATCATCGCCTGTTCGACCAGTTCTCCTCCGGTTTCGGGTTCACGGGGATAGCCGTCGCTCTCCTGGCCAAGAACAATCCTCTGGGCGTGATAGCGGCAGCCATTCTGTTCGGCGCACTCTCTGCCGGCAGCGGGACCATGCAGATGGAGGCGGACGTACCGGCCAAGGTCATCCTCATCATCCAGGCGTTGATCATCTTCTTCGTGGCTGCCGAGGTCTTGGCCAAGTGGATCCTCCGACCACTCCATAAGGAGGCGGTCGAGAATGTTTAGTGACATCGTCACTCCGGACCTCTTCGCATCGGCTATCCGCATGGCGACTCCGTTGGCCTTGGCAGCGATAGGCGGCACGATATGCGAGCGCTCCGGGGTGGTGAACATCGCTCTGGAGGGCATGATGCTCGGCGGTGCGTTCATGGCTGTGGTCGGCACGATGTACACAGGCAGTCCCTGGTTGGGCGTGTTGGTCGCGATGGCTGCAGGCGCGTTCCTGGCCTTCATACACGCTGTGGCATCCATCACGCTCCGCAGTGACCAGGTGGTCTCCGGGACTGCGATAAACATCCTCGCTCTGGGAGCGACGGGCTTCATGATGGAGGTCATCTTCGGTCACCCGGGGAGCACCGATCCCGTGCAGCGCCTGCAGCCGGTCTTCTCCTTCTCCGGTCCGACCGAAGGCGTTCTCGGGACCGTCTGGACGTGGGTGAACACGCTCTTCTTCAGTTATACGCCCATCGTCTATATCGCCATCATCATCGCTATCGTCGGACAGTGGGCGATGTACCGTACCCGCTGGGGCCTGCGCCTCCGCTCACTCGGGGAGCATCCTCTCGCTGTCGACACGGTGGGCATCAGCGTGATACGCGGGAGATACTCCGCTGTGATCGTCAGCGGCATCCTGGGCGGCCTTGCCGGCGCGAACCTGACGTTGGAGCAGGTCGGTACCTTCACCGAGAACATGACGAACGGCCGAGGGTTCATCGCGCTCGCTGCCAACATCTTCGGCAGGTGGACCCCTGCCGGTTCGTACGGGGCATCCCTGCTCTTCGGCTTCGCCGACGCCCTGCAGGTGAAACTCCAATTGCTCAAGGGGCAGATAGCCATACCCACGCAGTTCTTCCTCATGCTGCCGTACGTGCTCACCGTGGTGGTGCTCGCCGGAGTGGTGGGCCGGGCAGTGGCGCCGGCCGCCATCGGGAAGCCGTACTCGAAGGAGTGAGTGTGCGCAGGTTCATGCGTGCGGTCTTCTGGGCCGCTACATGGGGACTCGGGGTGGCCATAGGCGTCGCTTTGGGAGGCTGGCTCACCGTCGTGGGAGGTGCAGGCACGCCGGGCGTCGAGGCACTCGACCTGACTCAGGACGTACTCCTACTCTCGCTCCTGGCCGGGTCTCTCGTCTTCATCCTCCACCTTCTCGGGCAAGGTGTCGTCCACCTTCTCCGTCGCCCTGAGGCGTCTGGAGAGATAAACGGCAGCGACAAGAGCCAAGAACAGGACGAGGACCACGGCGTCTGAGGGAAGGTCGGGGCGGAAGTCGAGACCCCGTGCCACCGAGCGCACCAGGTAGGCGGCGGCCAATATCGCGACCGCCGCCCACAAGGGAAGCCTTATCTTGGGGTGGAAGAGACTCATCCCTGCGGCGGTGTCTGTTGCTGTGGTGTCTGGAACTCGGAGGAAGCACTCTTCTTCCTACGCCGCAACAGCGCGCGGACCACGAGGAAGACGACCAGTCCTATAAGCGCGATCGGCAGTATCGCGCCTATGAATATGATGATGCCGTTGATGGTGCCGACGAAGGCACGTATGGCTGTCCTGAGCGCGTCGACGAAGCCCCAGTCCTCTCCGGCCGGCGTGACGACGGACTCCGGCTCGGCGAGCTCTATGGTGACCGTGGCCATGGCCGCCTGACGCTCCAGGTATGCGATCTGCGCTTGCATGGACTCGATCTCGCCACGGACGCGTCCCAACTCCTGCTCGATGGCGAGCATGTCGCTGACGGTCTTGGCGGAGTCGAAGAACTCGCGCAAGCGTGCCTCTTGGGCCTGGAGGTTCTTGAGGCGGGCATTGAGGTCGATGTGCTCCTGCGTGACGTCGCTCTCACTGGCAGACTCGGCGAGCACCTTGCCGAGGTCACCGAGGCCGTCGGTGAACTCATCCAGCTTTTCCGCCGGCACGCGCACGGTGATGTATCCGCCCAGGGGTGTACCGTCTGCGAGGGAGTCCGTACCATCGTACCTGTAGACAGGCTGGTCGTCCGTGCTGACATGTAGGGCGGTGATGTTGCCTCCGGCTGCAGTGACCATAGAACGCACCTTGTCGACCGATTCCTCCACGGAGTCGACCTGTATCCGCACGGCGACGTTGCGGATGACTAGACGGTCCTCGGAAGGCACGTCCGCGGCATCTGCGCCGACGCCGCCCTCCGGCGGGACGGGCTCTGCACTCTCTATCGCCAACTCCTCATCCACGCCCACGGAGCGCTGCTGCTCTTCCATCCCGCTGAGCGACGGCTCGCTCATCTCATCCGACGAGGTGCCGAGGAACTGCGAGCATCCCGAGATGCCCACTCCTAACAAGATGACGAGCAGAAGTGCGACTGCGGCGGATGCTGTCTTTCGTGATGGCCTCATCTTCGACCTCCAATAGACGGGTCTCGCTCAAAAGCGAAACGCCCTCCGATCTATGAGTAGGAGGGCGTTCTGTATGAGTTTGTCAGTGGGAAGTCGCTACTGCTCGGACACTTTCTCCGGCAGTCTCTCCTCCATCTTCTTGAGTTGGACGGCGGCGTACGCACCGAGCGCGACGCCGAGAGCCACTACCACGAAGAAGGCGAAGACGAGCGTGTTGAAGATCGGGCTCGCGATATTAGCGGTCATGCGACTTTGTCACCTCCGGAGTCCCCATAAGGTCCTACGCGATTCTACTGCTTGGACAGAGCATGCGGCAACCTGCGTTCCTCCGGGTGGCCGCATACGCGATCCCTACCCTCTTCTTTCCACTGTCAACGTACGAACTCCTGCCCACTCATCAAATCTGACGTAGGAGAGCCCGCTTCGGTTCGCAGATATCTCCGGAAGGTCGTGCTGAAGGGTGGGAGGGAGAGGCTTTCCGTGGGGATGGGTGGGGCGCTTATGTCATTCCGTGGGACAATTTCCCATAAAGTGTTGCAAAGTGGGATGAAGTGGCATAAGATTGCCGAAGTAAAGCAGATACAAGCATCCGTCTTCATCATCCGGTGAAGGCGGCCGGAGGACAGGGGAGGCATCGGGAGCCAATGTTTCTAGGCGAGTACCAGCACACGCTGGACGCCAAGGGGCGCGTCTCGCTGCCTGCGAAGTTCCGGGCCGAGATGACTGGCAGTCTGGTCATCGCCCGTGGATTCGACGGTTGCCTCTACGTCTTCCCGGCCGAGGAGTACTCGGGCTTTCTGGAGAGCATCCTCGAGAAGAACGACTTCGATCCCAAGATCCGCCAACTTCGCAGATATCTCACTGCCGGAGCGGTGGAAGCCGAGCTGGACTCGGCTGGGCGGATCAACATCCCGCCTGCTCTTCGCGAGCATGCCGGGCTCGGCAAGGACGTCTCGATCATCGGTAACGGTCAGAGGATCGAGATCTGGGACGTCGAGAAGTGGGCTGCTTACAACGGCGAGACCGCCGCAGAGATAGAGAACCTCGCTAAGGAGCTCGCAGACGCGAGTCTCCTGTAGAGCCTTGACAACGGAATACCGGCATACCCCAGTTTTGCTGGCCGAGGTCACGCAGCACTTATCGTTGCAACCCGGTTCGATCATCGTCGACTGTACCTTAGGCGGGGCAGGACACGCGAAACGGATAGCAGATTGCATCGCTCCTACCGGGACACTGGTAGGCATCGACCAAGACGATGCAGCAATCGAAGCAGCAACAGTCACACTACGCCTCGGCCAGCAAGCCAACGAAGGAGGGCATGCGGAGGTCATCCTCTTGAAGGGTGACTTCGCCGACCTCGACGACCTGCTTGTCAAGGCGGGCATCCCGTATGCCGACGGGTTCCTCTTCGACCTGGGTGTCTCCTCCCCGCAGCTCGACCTCCCCGAGAGGGGGTTCTCGTACCAGGAGGATGCACCGCTCGACATGAGGATGGACCCGAGCAGCACAGCACCGGATGCAGCGACCGTCGTCAACACGTACTCGAAGGAAGACCTCACAAGGGTGATAGCCGAGTACGGCGAGGAGAGGTGGGCCTCGCGCATCGCAGAATTCATCGTAGCCGCGCGAGGCCGCCGACCCATCGAGACGACCGGTGACCTGGTCAAGGTCATCAAGGACGCGATACCGGCGTCTGCTCGGCGCAAGGGAGGGCATCCGGCCAAACGGACCTTCCAGGCGCTACGCATCGAGGTCAACCGGGAACTCGATGCCCTAGATAGAGCACTCCGTTCCGCAGTGAGATGGCTGGCGCCGGGGGGAAGAGTGGCTGTGATCAGCTACCACTCCCTCGAAGACAGACTCACCAAGAGCATCTTCACAGAGCTCGCCAGGGGTTGCATCTGCCCTCCCGATCTTCCTGTTTGCACATGTGGGCATGAGCCGGTACTCCGAATCGTCACGAAAAGACCCATCGTACCGACGGAGGAAGAGATAGCCGAGAACCCACGGGCCAGAAGCGCGAAGCTGAGAGTCGCAGAGCGCATATAAGGCCTGATGGAAGAGCGTGGAAGGGAGGCGCAGTGGGACTGCCGGCAGTAGACATGTCGCTCCAGAGCGAGCGGTCCGGGCTGCGCGCAAGGACTCCCGGGAAGAAGCGGGCGACTCGCAAGCGCAACGCTGCGCGGCACGAAGCAGCGCGTCGCATCTTCCAGATGAGCGTCATTGTGATGCTCTGCATCACCGTTTTCGCTCTGGGTCGCGTGATGATCGCGGCCCAAGCTGCAGAGGCCTCCTTCGAATCGAACCGTCTGGAGCAAGAGATAAAGGCAGAGCGCTTGGAAAGCGACCTCCTCGAGGTGGACAAGAGCGCGCTCACCACCCCTTCGCGCATCGAGCAGATAGCCGCAGAGACACTCAAGATGTCTGAGGCGTCCAATGTGAGTTACATGTGCCTTCCGGGCACGACGTCCGAGGACGCTGCTCAGCAGCAGGTCTCTTACGTCAAGGGCAGGGCTGACGAAGAAGATGCGCTAGCGGCGTTGTTCACGTCTGTCATGGAGATGAGTGCGGGCGAAGCGCAGGTCTTGCTGGTCGGTGATGTCGGTCTTGCCTCATCTCGCTGAGAGCAAACGGTCTTTCGGGAGGTCGGGTGAGTCGTAAGCGAAAGCGCAGGTCCACAAGAGGCCGATACATACTCTTGCTCGGCGTCATGCTGACGGCTCTCACGATCGTGGGGGCCCGTCTCGTATATCTGCAGGTGGTGGT
>CAYWAF010000006.1:0-15040 GCA_964456355.1 uncultured Eubacteriales bacterium
GAGACGTTGGCGATCTCTGCGATGAAGTGACTGACCTCGGTTATCAGTCTCAGTTGCTCTTCGGTGACGCACGGTATGCCCATCTTCAGGACGAGCGATGGGATTATCGTCATCAGGTCGGCGTTGCCGGCCCGCTCCCCGTAACCGTTGGCCGTGCCCTGCACGTGCGTGCAGCCGACGTCGACGGCGAGCAGGGAGATGGCGTCGGCGCAGCCGGAGTCGTTGTGTGCGTGTATGCCGAGAGTCACGTCCACAGCGTCGACGGCGGCCTTGACCGCCTGGACCGCATCCTGCGGCATCGCGCCACCGTTCGTGTCGCAGAGGACCACTGCGTCCGCACCTGCATCCGCGGCCACCTTGCATACCTCGAGAGCATAACCGGGATCGGCGGCATAGCCGTCGAAGAAGTGTTCTGCGTCGAAGAAGACCGTGCGTCCTTGCTCCTTCAAATAGCGTACGGTGTCGGCGACCATCGCCAGGTTCTCTTCCAGAGTGGTCTTGAGCGTCTCGGTCACGTGCAGGTCCCAGGCCTTACCGAAGACGCATAGCACTTCCGCTTGCGTGTCGAGCAACGCCTGTATCTGCTTGTCCTCCTCGACGGCGGTGTCCTTGCGCCGCGTCGAGCCGAAGGCGGAGACGACCGCGTGCGAGAGCTCGACCTCACGAATACGCTCGAAGAACTCCGTGTCCTTCGGGTTGGCGCCCGGCCAACCACCCTCTATGTAGTCGATGCCGAGGTCGTCCAGACGCTGGCAGACGCGGATCTTGTCCTCGACGGAGAGCGACAGGCCCTCCCTCTGGGTACCGTCGCGCAACGTCGTGTCGTAGAGTGTGAACACGGTTCCTCAGACCTTCTCTAACCACTCGGAGTACTTCGGCTCCTTGCCGCTGACCACGCGGAAGAACGTCTCCTGCAGGTCGAGCGTGATAGGGCCGGGGTCGCCTATCTCGCGACCGTCCACCGACCTGACGGGGACGAGCTCTGCCGCCGTCCCGCACATGAACGCCTCGTCGGCTCCGTAGAGCTCGGTGCGCACCAGCGAACGCTCGATCACATCGATGCCTTTGTCGGCGGCTATCTTCATGATCGAGTCGCGCGTGATCCCCTCCAGGATGCCGTCGGAGACCGGCGGGGTGTAGAGCACGCCGCCCTTGACGATGAAGAGGTTCTCGCCGGTACCCTCGCAGACCTTGCCCTCCTCGTTGAGGAGTATCGCTTCGGCATACCCGTGCCTGTTGGCCTCCACGCGTGCGAGCGAGGAGTTCAGGTACTGTCCCGTGGCCTTCACGGCTGGAGGAGTGGAGTTGATGCCTCGCTGGCGCCAACTGGAGACCCCGACGTCCACGCCGTGCTCGAGGGCCTCCTTCCCCAGATAGGTGTCCCAGGGCCAGGCGGCTATGACGACGTTGACGGGAGCAGGGATGGGATCGAGACCCATCACGCCGTAACCACGGAAGGCGATGGGGCGGATGTAGCAGGAGTCCAGACGGTTGACCTTGATGGTCTCCTTGACGGCCTCGATGGTCTCGGCGACGGAGTAGCCGAGGTCCATCAGCAGCATCTTCGCCGAGCGCTCGAAACGCTCCATGTGCTCGGTCAGGCGGAAGACCGCAGGACCGTCGGGCGTCTCGTAGCACCTTATGCCCTCGAAGACGCCCGAGCCGTAGTGGAGGGCGTGTGAGAGTACGTGGACCTGGGCGGAGTCCCAATCGACCAACGTACCGTCCATCCAGATCTTGTCCACTTTCGGCAGTGCCATCGTGCCCACATCCTTCCTCGGTCTCACCCTCCTGCAGACCGCTCCGATGATGAGTAGTATCGCAGAATCCTACCCTTGCAGTCCCTACAATCTCTCTACGACCGCATCGCCCATCTGCGAGGTGCCGAGCACATTCGCGGCATCGGTCCCCTCCTCGGCGATGTCGGCCGTCCGTAACCCGTCCTCAAGCACGCTCTCTATCGCTTCCGCCAGCCTGTCCGCGGCAGCATGCATCCCGAAGCTGTAACGCAGCATCATCTCGACGGAGAGCAGCATGGCGAGGGGGTTGGCCACGCCCTGCCCGGCGATATCGGGAGCACTCCCGTGGCTGGGCTCGTAGAGCGCCGTGCCGTCGCCGAGCGATGCGCTGGCGAGCATCCCGAGAGAGCCGGTGAGCATGCTCGCCTCGTCTGAGAGGATGTCTCCGAACATGTTCGAGGTGACCACGACGTCGAACTGGGCCGGATAGCGCACTATCTGCATCGCCGTGTTGTCCACCAACTGGTCGATGACCTCGATGTCTGGATACTCCTCGGCCGTCCTGTGCACGACCTCACGCCACAGCCGGCTGGACTCCAGCACGTTGGCCTTGTCCACGGAGTGGACCTTCTTGCTACGTGCGTGCGCCACATCGAAGGCCTTGCGCGCTATCCTCTCGACCTCGAACTCGCGGTAGTCGAGGGTGTCGTACGCGCGTTGACCCGGACCACCGTCGGCCCCGGCACCGGGCACGTCACGCTCGCGTGCCCGCTCGCCGAAGTACAGCCCGCCGGTCAGCTCGCGCACGATGACCATGTCCACGCCGTCCAGGTACTCCGGCTTTAGCGAGGATGCGTCCTTCAGGGCATCGAAGATGCGGACCGGCCGCAGGTTCGCATAGAGCCCGAGTCCTTTGCGTATACCGAGAAGACCCTGCTCAGGTCTCGGCTTGTCGGGATCGGTGGTGTCCCACTTCGGTCCGCCTATGGCGGCGAGCAACACCGCATCGGAGGCCTTGGCCACCTCCAGCGTCTCGTCGGGGAGCGGGCTGCCCGTCTCGTCTATGGCGATGCCGCCGAGGAGCGCTTCCTCGTATTCGAACACCGTGCCCTCCGAGGAGCCGATGGCATCCAGCACCTTGACCGCCTCGGCCGTTATCTCCGGACCGATGCCGTCACCGGGGAGAAGGCATATCTTCTTGGCATCGCTCACGAGGAGGCACCCACTTTCTCCTTGACCGCTTCGATGAGTCCGCCCTTCTCCATGATGTTCTTGATGAACGGCGGGAACGGCTGGGCGCGATACGTCTCGCCGGTGGTCTTGTTCACGATGACGCCTGCGTCCGCGTCGACCTGCACCTCGTCGCCGTCGGAGATGCCGTCGACCGCCTCGGGCGCCTCCATGATCGGAAGGCCGGTGTTTATCGCGTTGCGGTAGAAGATGCGGGCGAACGACTTCGCGATGACCACGGAGATGCCCGCGGCCTTGATGGCTATGGGCGCATGCTCGCGACTGGAGCCGCACCCGAAGTTCTCCTCGGCCACCAGGATGTCGCCGAACTCGATCTTGTCGACGAACTCAGGATCGAGGTCCTCCATGCAATGCGCGGCCAACTCCTCAGGCACGCTCGTGTTCAGATAGCGCGCCGGGATGATGACGTCGGTGTCTATGTCACGTCCGTACTTGTGTGCGGTCCCCTGGAACCTCATCTCTCCGCCTTCCCTTCCATTCGAGTAAGACTCAGGGCCTTGCCCCGGTCGCGACCCACTCGCACCACGCCCTCACGTCATCGGGCAGAGGATGGTCCAGTGCCGATGCCGCATGCTGGCGTGCCGCTTCTTCCTCGTCTATCTGCAGGGCACTCGCAGCGCCCACATAGTCCCACAACCCGGAGGCCGGATCGGCCTTCTTGCCTGCCTCGATATAGCGGTCCGCGTCCTCCCACTCCCCCTCGCCCAACAACACGATCCTGGCGAAGGCGAGCTGGAAGCCCTCGTACGCGGCATCCACGTGCCAGACCGCATCGTGCTCCAGGATCGGCTCGAGCTCTGAGGCCGTGGCGATGAGGTCTTCTGCCTGCGAGGGGTCCCCTGCGGCTGATGCCACGAGGTCTCCCACCGTCCCGGCGGCCATGCCCGGGTCGGCCGACTCCTTCGAGAGGCGCACCCGCTCCTGTATGTCCATCGTCTCCTGCGTGGCAAGGGATGCCCAGCGGTACTCTGAGGCCAGCGGTCTCCAACACGACAGAGCAGCGAGCACCGCGACCGACACGACGAGAGCGCCTGCGAACAGGTTCGCGCACTTCGAGGTGAGAGGCTTCCTCCTCTCCTTCCCTGCGTCATGGGAACTGAGGAGCGTCCCGACCACCAGGGCGACGAAGAGCAGCGCCACCGGACTCATCCAGCCGAACATCACCGTCATCCCCCATGCCAGCACCGCTCCGATGAGCGACAGGATGCCGAGGGCGAGCTCCCGTTCCTGCGCCACGACCCACAACCGCCCCAACACCACGCCTCCGACGGCGGCGAGTGCGGCGAGGCCGACGATCCCTCCTGCCATCAACCAGTAGATAAGGATGTTGTGAGGGTCGTATGTACCGGTCTTGCTCAGACTGACAGCGGGCTCGGAGTCCCAGCTCACCCATGCGGAGAACTGCTCCGGACCCTTACCGAGAAGCGGTGCATCCGCTGCGGAAGCGAACGCGCTGGACCATATCACGGAGCGGTCGTTCGTCAGCCGAGCGAACTCTTGCGCTCGTCCCGTGCCGGGCATGAGGAGGAGAGATGCGACACCCAACAACACAAGAGCGGTCCCTGCCGTGAGCCAGCCCATGTAGGGAGTGAGAGCAGTCCAACGTCGTGCGATGCTCGCAGACGCGCCCACGACGACTGCAGCCAGAACGAGAGCGAGCATCGCCGAATGTGCCTGGGAGACCGCGAGACCTGCGGCGATGATGGCAAGCGCACCCATGGCGAACACTCTTTCCCGCAAGGAGCGGGCAGCCAACGCCCAACCGATCCCACAGCCGACCGACACCACGAGCACCTGCCCGAGCGAGATGGAGCTCTCCATCATGCCCGCGGGCTCCGGCGAGAACCTGGAGACGGGGAACAGCCCGGTCGCGTCCAGGACGGCCGACAGTGCCAGGACCGCACCGGCCACGGTGAGGACACGCGACATGCGCCCCACGTCACCCGGCCGCGCGGTCATGAGGACCGCGACCAGGACTGCAGCTGCCGCCAGCCACAACAGTGACCCCGTATGCTGGCCTTGCCTTCCAAGGAAAGACGCTGAAGGCGAGACCGCCGAGAAGGTGAACAGGAGAGCTGCGACCGCCAGGCCTGCGACCGAAGCCGCTACGATGAAACCTTCGCGGCCGAATCCGAGACCCTTCGGCCTGAGAAGGAGAAGGAAGGGACCGAAGAGCAGAAGGGCCACCAGGCCCGCGGCCGCAGACGCCAGCACGGGCGTGACAGCGATGGCCAGCACCGTGACGATGACCAGGATCTCGAGCGAGTATCGTCCGAGAAAGTCTTTCTGGACGTCGCTCATGGCACAGGCCTCACCGTCGGTCAGTCTAAGTCATCGGGCAGCGCGATGTGTCCTGCCACCGCACTGGCCGCTGCTACTGCAGGTGACGACAGATACACTTCACTGCGGGGATCGCCCATCCGTCCCACGAAGTTGCGGTTCGTGGTGGCTATAGCTCTCTCGCCCGCGGCCAGGATCCCCATGTGACCGCCGAGACAAGGGCCGCATGTGGGAGTCGAGATGGCAGCCCCGGCGTCGAGGAAGACATCGAACAAGCCTTCGTCCATGGACTGCCTGTATATCTCCTGGGTGGCCGGGATGATTATGAGACGCACGTCGGGATGGACCTTGCGACCCTTGAGCACCTCGGCTGCCACCCTCATGTCTACCAGACGTCCGTTGGTGCACGATCCGATGACCACTTGATCCAGGGTGATGTCGCGGGCCTCCTCTGCAGCCTTGGTGTTACTGGGCAGGTGAGGGAAGGAGACCGTGGGCCTTATCTCGGTGGCATCGATCTCTATCACACGGGCGTACTCGGCATCCGGGTCGGACTGGTAGACCTCCCAGTGTCGCTGCGCACGAGGCCCGACGTAGTCGGCGGTCACCCCGTCGAAGGCGATGATGCCGGACTTGCCGCCGGCCTCTATCGCCATGTTGCAGATGGTCATCCGCCCGTCCATGTCGAGTGACGAGATGGTCGAACCCGTGAACTCCATCGCCTGGTAGAGTGCGCCGTCCACGCCGATCATCCCGATGATGTGGAGGATGACGTCCTTGGCCGAGACCCACTCGCCCAGTTCGCCCTCTATCACGAACTTGATGGATGCCGGCACCTTGAACCACGCCTCGCCGGTGGCCATCCCGGCAGCGGCGTCCGTCGAGCCCACGCCGGTGGCGAACGCCCCGAGTGCTCCGTAGGTGCAGGTGTGGGAGTCGGCCCCGATCACCACGTCGCCGGGGACCACCACGCCTTGCTCGGGAAGCAGCGCATGCTCCACGCCCATGCAGCCGACCTCCCAGTAGTGGCTGATGTGCTGCTCCTTCGCGAACTCACGGACCATCTTGGCCTGCTCGGCGCTCTTTATGTCCTTGTTGGGGACGTAGTGGTCGGGCACGAGGGCTATCT
The DNA here is from genome assembly GCA_964456355.1 of uncultured Eubacteriales bacterium. Classification (GTDB taxonomy): domain Bacteria; phylum Actinomycetota; class Coriobacteriia; order Anaerosomatales; family CAYWAF01; genus CAYWAF01. The sequence goes on from CAYWAF010000006.1 coordinate 6,400, forward strand.
TGTCCGGGTCCCAGACCTTGTCGATCCCTATCTTGCGGAACTCCTTGATGGCGATGGGGGCCGTCACGTCGTTGGCGAGCACGATGTCGAGCCGGCACTCCACGAGCTCGCCCGGGGCGACCTCGTCTCTCCCCGCATGAGCAGCCAGTATCTTCTCTGTTATGGTCATCGATCGAGGCATCTGTGTAGAGTCTCCTTGTCGTCGTGGCGAGCGTGGTCCGTCAGAGTTCCTCTGAGACGGATTTCTTCTGGCTGACGAGCAGACGGTTGAGGGCGTTTATGTATGCCCTGGCGGAAGCGACGATGATGTCGGTGTGAGCGCCGCGGCCGGTGAAGACGCGACCGTCCCCGCTGCGCACGCGTATTGTGACCTCGCCCTGGGCGTCTATCCCCCGCGTCACCGCCTTGACCGCGAACTCTATGAGGTCGTTGTCCACGTCGATCATGCGGTTGATGGCCTTGTAGACGGCATCGACCGGTCCGGTCCCGTGGCTGGAGTCCACCAGCTCGTTGCCGTCGCGGTCGATGAGGGTGACTGCAGCAGTGGGTATGCCGGGCTCCCCGCACATGACGTGGACGGTCTGCAGGTGGTAGACCTCTTCGGCAGAACGCTCACGCTCGCTGACGAGAGAGGCCAGGTCTTCGTCGTATATCTCCTTCTTGCGGTCGGCGAGGTCGAGGAAGTCCGCATAGACCTCTTCGAAGGCATCGTCGTCGAACTCGAAGCCGAGTTCCTCGAGACGGTGCCTGAGCGCATGTCGGCCGCTGCGAGCGGTCAGCACTATGCTCGAGCCGCCCGCCCCCACCTCGAGGGGGTCGATGATCTCGTACGTGGTGCGCTCTTTGAGCACGCCGTCCTGGTGTATGCCGCTGGAGTGGGCGAACGCGTTCGCCCCGACTATCGCCTTGTTGGGCTGGACGACGATGCCCGTGATGTTGGAGACCAGGCGGGAGGTCCTCACTATCTCGCGGGTGTTTATGCCCGTGTCCACGCCGAAGACGTCCTGACGCTGCTTGAGCGCCATGACGACCTCCTCCATCGCGGTGTTGCCGGCCCTCTCACCGATGCCGTTGATGGTGCACTCCACCTGCCTGGCTCCGGCCGCCACCCCTGCGAGCGCGTTGGCGGTGGCCATGCCGAGGTCGTTGTGGCAGTGGACGGAGACGATCACGTCCTCTATCCCGGACACGTTCTCCATCAGGCCGCGTATGAGCTCCCCGAAGCGCTCAGGGAAGGCATAGCCCGTCGTGTCGGGGATGTTGACCACGGTAGCGCCTGCCCGGATGGCCTTCTCCACCATCCGGTAGAGGAACTCGGGATCCGCCCGACCGGCGTCCTCCGCATAGAACTCGACGTCCTCGACGAAGGAGCGGGCCAACTTGACCGCCGCCTCCGCACGCTCGAGCGCCTCTTCGCGGCTTATCTTCAGTTTGTCGCGCAGGTGCGACTCGCTCACGCCTATGCCGGTATGGATGCGCGGCCTCTTGGCGGTGCTGAGCGCGTCTGCAGCGACCTCTATGTCCTTGGGGATGGCGCGGGAGAGACCGCAGACGACACAGGCGTCTCCGACCTCATTGCCTATCCTCTGCACGCTCTCGAAGTCGCCGGGGCTCGAGATGGGGAACCCCGCCTCGATGATGTCGACGCCCAAGCGTACGAGTTGGCGGGCTATCTCCAGCTTCTCCTCGGTGTTCATCGAAGCGCCCGGAGACTGTTCGCCGTCGCGCAGCGTCGTGTCGAATATGTAGACCCTGTCGGTACTCACTTTCGGCTCCTCGGAAACGTCACGGGGCGGACCGGATGCGGCGATCCCCGCACCTCGGCGTCCACGCCCTCGCCATCAGGGCGACGCCCTTATAGCTCCACGCTCCAGGCATCCTCGATGCCGGCCTCGGCGATGATCTTCTCCAAGACCTCGTCAGGTACCGGGGTATCGACGTTGATGCCCATGAGCGCGTTACCTCCGATCTTCTTCCGGCCCACCTGCATGGCGGCGATGTTTATGTCGTGTTTGCCCAGTATCGTCCCGACCTTGCCGATCATGCCGGGACGGTCCTCGTACAGGAAGAACGACATGTGCTCGGAGGGCTGCATGTCGAGGTCGAAGCCGTACAGCGAGACCAGCCGCGGCTCGTTCTTCTTGCCCATCAGCGTGGCGCCGATCTCCACCGCACCGTCCGGAGTGGTGGCCTGCACGTCCACGAGCGAGATGTAGTCATGCGTCTCGGCCATCTTGGTCTCGGTGATCTTGATGCCACGTTGCTCGGCGTAGTAGTCGGCGTTCACGAAGTTGACCGACTCTGCGCTGACGACGGAGAGCATGCCCTTGAGCACAGCCGTCTTGAGGATGCCGGTATCCGTCTCGGCCAGCGTGCCGATGAAGCGGACCTCCAAGGCCTCCACGCCGCCTCGGGCCATCTGGGCGACCATCCTACCGAGGTTCTCGGAGAGCTCGATGAACGGTCCCACCTTCTCGTAGACCTCGGGAGCGACCGGAGCGATGTTGACCGCCGTCGGCACCATCTGTCCGTCCAGGCCCATGGCGACGTACTCGGCTATCTGCTCGCCTGCGCGGTCCTGGGCCTCGGCGGTGCTCGCACCCAGATGCGGGGTGAGGATGACGTTGTCGAACTCCCTCAGGGGCGAGTCCGTGCACGGCTCCTGCTCGTAGACGTCTATGGCCGCAGAGGCGACCTTGCCGCTCTTGACCGCCTCGACCAGGGCGTCTTCCTGGTAGATCCCGCCTCGTGCGGTGTTGACCAAGCGCACGCCGTCCTTCATCTTGGCGAACTGCTCGGGCCCGAACATGCCTATGGTCTCTTTGGTCTTGGGCAGATGGACGGTGATGTAGTCGGCTTCGGCCAGGATGGCGTCGACGTCCTCCATCAACTCAACGCCCATCGCCTGTGCACGCTCCGGCGTGACATAGGGGTCGTAGCCGATCATGCGCATCCCGAAGCCACGAGCACGTTCGGCCACCAGAGAGCCGATTCGACCCAGCCCGAAGATCGCGAGCGTCTTCTCGTAGAGCTCGGCGCCGGTGAACTTGGAGCGCTCCCACTTGCACTCACGCATGCTGGCGACGGCCTGGGGTATGTTGCGTGACTGAGTCAGCATCAGTGCCATCGTGTGCTCGGCGGCCGAGACTATGTTCGAGGTCGGCGCGTTGCACACGATGATCCCGCGCTCAGTGGCAGCTTGGATGTCGACGTTGTCCACGCCCACCCCGGCACGGCCGATTATCTTGAGGTTGTCGGCCGCCTCGATGACCTCGCGCGTGACCTTGGTGGCCGAGCGGACGATAAGCGCATCGTACGCGCCCACCTCGGAGATGAGCTCCTCGGGCGTCATCCCTATCTTGAGGTCCACGTCGTACTTCTCTTTGAGCTGCTCGATCCCCGAGTCAGCGATCTTCTCTGCTACGAGTACCTTCATGCGTCGTCTCCCATATCTCTATTCGGACATGAACACGGCTTCGGCGGCCTTGATGCCGGCTCCGCGCTCGAACTCGTATCCGAGTTGCGCGAGCGCCATCTCCAGCGCAGCGAGCGTGGTGATGATGTCGAACTCGCCGAAGTATCCCAGATGCCCGATGCGGAAGATGCGACCCGCGTACTGCTCCTGGCCACCGGCTATCGTGACGCCGTAGGTCTCCTTCATGATCTTGACCAGCGCTTTGCCGTCCACCCCTTCAGGCACCCAGACAGGAGTGACCGCAGAACCGCGACCGTCCTCGGGAGCGAACAGCTTCAGGCCCAACGCAAGGCAGCCCTGCCGCGCCGCCTCAGCCAGCCTCGAGTGTCTGGCGATGGTGTTCTCGATGCCTTCTTCGCGGATCATCCTCAGCGCCTCGTTCAACCCGACGATGAGAGAGACGGGCGGCGTGAACGGAGTTGTGTCCTTGTCCAGGGACTTCTTGTAGCGACCCCAGTCGAAGTAGAACTTGGGCAGCGTGGAGCGCTCGTAGGCCTTCCAGGCCTTCTCGGAGACCGAGAGAGCGGCGAGTCCCGGCGGGAGCATGAGACCTTTCTGCGAACCGGTCATCACCACGTCTAGTCCCCACTCGTCGGTCTTGCACTCCACGGCGCCGATGCCGGTGATGCTGTCGACTATGAGGACGCAGTCGGGATAGGCCTTGCATATCTCGCCTATCGCCTGCACGTCGTTGAGCACGCCGCTCGATGTCTCCGACTGTGTGACGATGACGCCGCGGGCATCGGGATGCTCCTCGAGGGCCTTGGCCACGTCGGCAGGACGGACGGTCTCGGTCCATTCGTATTCGAGGTCCACGACCTCGAGCCCGTAGGCCTCCGAGATCTGCTTCATCCTCTCGCCGAACTTACCGTTGCGGGTCACGATGACGGTGTCCCCGGCGCAGAAACAGTTGGAGATGGCCGAGTCCATCACGCCCGTCCCGGAACATGCCATGACCATCACGTCGTTGTCGGTCTGGAAGATGTACTTGAGTGCATCGATGGCCTCCATCAAGGTCGCCGAGAAGTCCGGCGTGCGGTGATGGATCATGGGCCTTGCCTGCGCGAGCAACACCTCGGCAGGTACCGGGGTCGGCCCGGGGGTCATCAGATACCGCTTCTTCATCCGCTGCTCTCCTATCTTCGTGTCGTCGGTCGTGTCAGGTGAGGCTCGATGCCTTCACTCGTCCTTCTTTATCCAGGCGAACATCTCGCGCAGCTCGCCGCCCACGTCCTCGATGAGGTGCTCGGCGTTTATGCGACGGGTCGCCTTGAAGCTGGGCTGGCCTGCCCTGTTCTCCAATATCCAGTTGCGCGGGAAGGTCCCGTTCTGGATCTCCCAGAGGATCTGAGCCATCTCGTCGCGCGTCTCGTCGGTGACGATGCGCGGGCCGGAGACGTATGCGCCGTACTCGGCCGTGTTCGAGATCGAGTCGAACATCTTCGCCATGCCGCCCTCGTACATCAGGTCGACGATCAGCTTGACCTCGTGCATGCACTCGAAGTAGGCGATCTCGGGCTGATAGCCGGCGGCCACCAACGTCTCGAAGCCCGCCTTGATGAGCTCGGTCAGCCCGCCACAGAGCACCACCTGCTCGCCGAAGAGGTCGGTCTCGGTCTCCTCGGCGAAAGTAGTCTCGATGATGCCGGCACGCGAGCCGCCGATGCCTTTGGCCCAAGCCAGGGCCGTCTCCCGCGCCTTGCCGGACGCGTCGGTGTGCACCGCTATCAGGCACGGGACGCCGCTGCCTTCCTTGAAGACCCGGCGCACCATGTGACCGGGGCCCTTCGGAGCGATCATGATGACGTCCACGCCTTCGGGCGGCTCGATCTGGTTGTAGTGGATGTTGAAGCCATGCGCGAAGGCGAGTGCCTTGCCCTCGGTCATGGACTCGTGGATCTCCGAGTAGTAGATGTGTGCCTGTGTCTCGTCGGGCGTGAGCATCATGACGATGTCAGCGTCGGCGGCCGCTTCGCGCGGCGTCATGACCTTGAGGCCGTCCTCGCGCACCTTGTCCCAACTCTTGGATCCCGTGCGCAGGCCCACACGGACATCGCAACCCGAGTCATGCAGGTTCTGAGCGTGCGCATGTCCTTGGGAGCCGTACCCGATGATCGCGATCTTGCGGTCCTTGATGTACGAAAGGTCGCAGTCCTTGTCGTAGTAGACGGTAGCCATCCGAAACCCCTCCTAGCTGTCCTTGGAGCCGCGCGAAAGGGCTATCTTGCCCGTACGCACCAGCTCTTTTATCCCGTATGCACGCAGCAGGTCCTCCATGGCCCGCAGTTTGTCGGTGGTGCCGGTCGCCTCGATCGTGAGACTGTTCTTGCCGACATCCACGATCTTGGCACGGAAGACATTCGCCACCTCGATGACCTCGTGCCTCCGCTCCGGTGAAGCGTTGACCTTGAACAGGACGAGCTCACGATCGATGGAGTCGGCCGGGTCGAGGTCCTGGATCTTTATCACGTTGATGAGTTTGTGCAATTGCTTGGAGATCTGCTCGAGCGGCGTGTCCTCCGCACTGACCACGAGCGTCATCCTCGAGAGCGTCGGGTCTTCCGTCATGCCGACCGCGAGCGAGTCGATGTTGAAGCCTCGGCGTGCGAAGAGCGAGGCGACGCGGGTGAGCACGCCCGGCTTGTTCTCCACCAGCACTGAGAGTGTGTGTTTCATCTTTACTCCCACACCTCCTCGAGCAACTCGTCGTCGAGCATCTCCGAGACCGGTCCGCCGGGGATGCCGCCCAACATCTCGTCTATCGAACCTCCGGGAGCGACCATCGGCCACACGCACTCCTCCGGAGCGACCCGGAAGTCCACGATGGCAGGACCCTGATAGTCGAAAGCGCGCTTCAGTGCATCGTCCACGTGCATGCTGTCAGTGACTCGGATACCGAGCCAGTCGTAGGCCTCGGCCAGCTTCACCATGTCGGGTATCTGCTGGGAGAGCACGGTCGAGGCATACCGCTTGTCGTAGAAGAGTTCCTGCCACTGACGCACCATGCCGAGGTAGCCGTTGTTGAGGAGTATCACCTTGACCGGGAGCATGTTTATCGCAGCGGTCGCCATCTCCTGGCTGTTCATCTGGATGGAGCCGTCTCCCGCGATGTTTATGACGAGAGCATCCGGCCTGCCCACCTGAGCACCTATGGCGGCGGGAAGCCCGAAGCCCATCGTGCCCAGCCCGCCCGAGGACACCCACGTCCTCGGCTCGCGGATGTGGTAGAACTGGCAGGCCCACATCTGGTTCTGGCCCACCTCGGTGCAGATTATGGTCTCGCGGTCACGCGTCAACTCGTCGACGCGCTCGACCACGTACTGTGGATAGAGGACGTCGTCCTCGCCGCCGTAGTGGAGCGGGAAGCGCTGACGCCAATCGTCTATCGCACGCATCCAGGCATCCGTCATCGGCTCCGCGCCACTCTTGCGGAGTTCGGCGGTAAGAGCTGAGATTATGCCCTTGGCATCCCCGACTATGGGTACGTCGACAGCCTTGTTCTTGCCTATCTCGGCCGGATCGATGTCGATGTGGATGATCTTGGCCTTGCTGGCGAAGGACTGCAGTTTGCCGGTCACCCTGTCGTCGAAGCGCACGCCTATCGCGATGAGCAGGTCTGCCTCGGTCATCGCGTAGTTCGTGTACTTGGCGCCATGCATGCCCGGCATACCGACCCAGAGATGATGGTCCTCGGGGAAGGAGCCCTTCCCCATCATCGTCGTGACGACAGGTATCTGCATGAGTTCGGCGAGTTCCTTGAGTTCGGCAGCGGCCTCCGAAGCGATCACGCCACCGCCCACGTAAAGGAGCGGCTTGCGCGCCTTGGTCATGAGAGCGGCCGCCTGCTTGACCTGCTTGGCATGGCCACGGTACGTCGGTTTGTAGCCGGGCAGGTTCACGTTCTCTGGATACTCGAAGTCCAGTTCGCCTTTGCTGACGTCGACCGGCAGGTCGACCAGGACCGGACCGGGACGTCCCGTCGTGGCGATGTGGAACGCCTCCTTTATGACCTGCGGCAGTTCGGCCGGGTCTTTGACCAGGTAGTTGTGTTTGGTGATCGGCATCGTGATGCCTGTGATGTCGGATTCCTGGAAGGCATCGGTCCCTATGACGTGCGTGGCCACCTGGGCCGTGAAGACCACCATCGGAATGGAGTCCATGTAGGCGGTGGCTATGCCCGTGATGGTGTTGGTCGCACCCGGGCCGCTCGTGACGATGACCGGGGCCACCTTGCCGGTCACCCGGGCATACGCGTCAGCCATGTGGACCGCGCCCTGCTCGTGCCTGGGCAGAATGGTCTCGATGGTGTCGGTGTCGTAGAGCACGTCGAATATGGGAAGCGCCACGCCTCCGGGGTATCCGAAGATGACCTCGACGCCCTCGGCCTCGAAAGACCGCACCAACGCTTCTGCCCCTGTGATCCTCTCGCTCATGACAACACCGCCCCTTCGTCAGCGCTCGAGACGAGCTTCGCGTATCGGGCCATGTAGCCGGAGGTTATCCTCGGCTCGGGCATCTTCTGGTGGCGGCGACGCTCAGCCAGCCGCTCCTCCGTCACCGCAAGCGTGATCGTCCCGGCATCGATGTCGATGGTTATCGGATCGCCTTCTTCGACCAGCCCGATTGTGCCTCCGGAGGCGGCCTCGGGACTCACGTGTCCGATGGCCGGGCCCTTGGTGGCGCCGGAGAAGCGCCCGTCGGTGATCAATGCCACGCTGGTCGAGAGTCCCATCCCGCTTATGGCCGAGGTGGGCGTGAGCATCTCTCGCATGCCCGGGCCGCCCTTCGGCCCCTCGTAGCGGATGACGACCACGTCGCCGGGGACTATCTTACCGTCGAATATCGCCGAGACGGCCTCCTCCTCGGAGTCGAAGACCCTGGCAGGACCGGTATGCTGACGCATGTTCTCCGAGACGGCCGACTGCTTGACGACGCACCCGTCCGGTGCGAGGTTGCCGCGCAGCACGCGAAGGCCGCCCTCGGGGTAGAACGGATCCTCGATGGGACGGATGACCTTGCCGTCCGCACCCGGAGCGGTGTCTATGACCTCGCCCATGGTCTTCCCGCTCACGGTGAGGACGTCGCGACGCACGAGTCCCTTCTTGTCCAACTCGGCGAAGATCGAGGCGATACCGCCGGCCGCGTACAGGTCTTCCATGTGGTAGT
>CAYWAF010000006.1:15140-19205 GCA_964456355.1 uncultured Eubacteriales bacterium
CCGTTGCCGGGAAGCCCGAGCCCGACCGCCTCGGTGAGGCAGTTCATCGAGTTGGCGGTGAAGAGCCCTGCGCACGAACCGCACGTGGGACATGCCGCCGTCTCCAGCGCGAAGAGTTCCGCCTCCGTCATCTCACCAGCCTTGACCTTGCCTATGGCGGTGAAGACCGTGTCGAGGTCGACGTCTTGACCCTTGTACTTGCCGGCGAGCATGGGGCCACCGCTCACCACGACGGTGGGGATGTCGAGACGGGCAGCGGCCATGAGCATGCCCGGGATTATCTTGTCGCAGTTCGGGATCATCACCATCGCATCGAAGGCGTGTGCCTGGACGGTGAGTTCGACGCTGTCGGCGATGACTTCACGGGATGCGAGCGAGTAGCGCATCCCCGCATGGTTCATCGCGATGCCGTCACATATCCCGACGGTGGTGAACTCGAGGGGAGTGCCGCCGGCCATGTAGATGCCGGCTTTGACCGCCTCAGCGATCTTGTCGAGCATCAGATGTCCCGGGATGACGTCGTTGACGGAGTTCACGACGGCGACGATAGGCCGCGATATCTCCTCATCGGTCAGCCCGTCCGCCTTGAGCAGGCTGCGGTGTGGAGCCCTGGCGGCTCCACTTTTCATGGACTCACTCCTGTACTGCATCGCCCACCTTCCTTCCAGATGACGCCCGATGCCGCACGAGGAGTCTTCGGCCTGATGGCCGGGGGTGGAAGTTCGCCCCGAGAACGCAAAGACCGCGGACGCACGCTCGCGCCCGCGCCGGGACGAAAGCGCTTGCTTCCGCGGTACCACCCCGCTTGGTGTCCGCCTCCTGCAACGTCATGCCACAAGACACGCACACCCACTCATACGGCAGATAACGGATGCCACCGACCCGACCTACTTGGCGCGTTCCTGGCGAAGATCGTCCGCTCGTGGACCCTCGCGCCGTTCTTCCGGGTGGCTCAGGGGACAGTTTCGAGACGTCCTGCGCCGGGCTCCCAGCTCTACCCGGCTCTCTGGAGCGAGGATTGGCCTCTACTTCTCCCCGTCATAGCCATACCATCGGATTCGATTGTGTAGGACGGGAGTATACGCCCGTCGTCCTGGGGAAACAAGCGGCTATCCGACTTGCGCTACTGGACGATCTGCGCCACGTCGTCCCGCACGCTTTGACTCACGGCCCCTGTGCCGCCCAGGAAGTGCACGTCCGCGATGGCACTCTTGTTGTCTTCCAGGCGTTGCTGCACGAAGGTGGGCAACGAGGTCGGTCGCGTGAGCATGAGCACTGTGCCGAGCCTGCCCAACATCGCGCCTCCGGAAAGGGCGTCCGGGAAGTTCGCACCTGTGGCGATGCCGACCTGGTCCCAGTGCATGCTTCCCGCAACGCCGTGCTCGGCGACCTTGGCGGCTGTCTCGTAACGGTCCACTCCGCCTATGCGCGTGACGTTGGCAGCACCGAGATGCGCCTCGATGGCATCTTCCGTGGTCTTCGTGACAGCACCTTCCCCGCCTAAGATGACCGCGGAGTCCACCTTGGACGGCATGTAGGGCATGGCGTCTTTGCGGGTGAGGAGGATGGGTGCGCCATATGCCGCGGCGAGCGGAGATGCCCCTAGGGCATCCGGGAAGTCATCTCCTGTGGCGACGAACGCGTCCCCCGCATAGGATGCGCCTTGCAACTCTATGACCTTGTCGGCTATGGCTTGCGCGGTCCCATACCGGTCTACGCCCCAAAGACGAGTGACGCTACCCGCCAGTTCGGAGTCCAAAGAGTCCTCCACCGCTTGCGACACGGCTCCAGTGCCGCCCAGGATGTATGCGTCCTCTGCCCCTAAGCGCTCTATCTCGTCCATCACCGCAGACGGCACCGCATCCTTGGTGGTAAGGAGCAGCGGAGCTTCGAGCACGCCTGCAAGCGCAGCGCCGCCGAGCGCATCGGGCCAATTGGCGCCGGTGGCGATCACGACCTTGCCTGCCCCGTACGGATACGCACGCTTCGAGGCTTCTATCGCCGTGGTGTAACGAGTGGAGCCTGCGACCTGGACCTCACTGTAAGAAGCGCCCCTGTCATGGACGAAGACATCGTTGTAGCCGTTCGTGTCGTCTGAGACGAGATCGGTCGCAGAGGAGTAGAAGGTCACGTAGCGACCGTCATCGGAGATAGAGGGCTCCTGGCTGGTGGCATCGCCCTGCTGTCCGCTCGAGGAGACCGACACCAAGACCGTCTCGTCCTTCTCCATGTCGCGGACGAAGACATCGGCAGCACTGTTCCCGTCGCCGGAGACGAGGTTGGTGGCGTCGGAGTAGAAGGCCACGCAGCGACCGTCTTCGGAGATGGAAGGAGCATGACTGTCGGCGTCACCTTGTTGTCCGCCGGAGGAGACCGACGCCCTGACCGTCTTGTTCGCCACCAGATCACGCACGAACACGTCGATGTGTCCGTTCGAGTCGCCGGAGACGAGGTTGGTGGCAGAGGAGTGGAACGAGACGTGACGACCGTCAGCGGAGATGGAGACGTAAGAGCTATCGCTGTTGCCTTGTTGTCCGCCGGAGGAGACCGACGCCCTGACCGTCTCGCCCGTCTTCGTGTCGTGGACGAAGATGTCTGTGGCGCTGTTGCTGTCGCCGGAGACGAGGTTGGTGGCGTCGGACTGGAACGCGACGTAGCGGCCGTCGGCGGAGATGGACGGACGCCAGCTGGAGGCGTTGCCCTGCTGGCCGCTCGAAGAGACAGACACCCTCACGGTCTTACCCGTGACCCTGTCGTGGACGAAGATGTCTGTGGCGCTGTTGCTGTCGCCGGAGACGAGGTTGGTGGCGTCGGACTGGAACGCGACGTAGCGGCCGTCGGCGGAGATGGACGGACGCCAGCTGGAGGCGTCGCCCTGCTGGCCGCTCGTGGATACGGAGACTCTGACCGTCTCGCCCGTCTTCGTGTCGTGGACGAAGATGTCTGCGGCGCTGTTGCTGTCGCTGGAGACGAGGTTGGTGGCCTCGGACTCGAATGCGACGTGACGACCGTTGGAAGAGATGCAGCAGAACTGGCTGTTGCCGTTCGCTTGTTGGCCGGTCGAGGATACGGAGACCCTGGCCGTCTCACCCGTGACCCTGTCATGGGTGAAGACGTCCCATGCCGCGTTCGTGTCTCCGGAGACAAGGTTGGTCGCAAACGAGCGGAATGTGACATAGCGCCCGTCAGCGGAGATGCAAGGGTTGAAGTTGATGTTGTCGGCTTGCTGTCCGGTCGAAGAAACCGACGCCCGTATGGTCGAAGCGCTCATGGTTGCAAACGCGGATGGACTGACAGGCATGAACGCTGCAACGACGAGGAGTGCCGACAAGACCGAGAATGCAGCATGAGGCCACGAGCGTGCCCTACGAGATCTTTGCGATACCCGAACGAAGGATCTCCGAGCAGCGCACAGAGTCGCCCGGAAAGATGGCGCATACATGACGTCCCCCTATCCCCCAAACACTATGGACGCCTGCCATCTTTCGCCGCTGCGATTCGATGCAGGCGGCCTGGGAGTCACTTCCTGCAGGAAGGACTTCCACCGATATCTCCGGTCGTCGCGGACGATCGTCCGTATGGGAACCGGATGTATATCCGGGTTTTACCCGCTGTGTCGGATTTTTCAACAAAGACAACAACGACGCGGGTATGCGTGTCCAAAGTGCTTAAAAGGCGTGCTAGGACGTGTGCATGGCCTATGTGGAGGGCTCTGGAACCCCTACAACCCCGCCCCGGGGACCACCTCGGTGCGACCAAAGCCATCGGTACGGGCAGACATCAGTTTCGTCGGCTCTCCCTGGAAGGCATTGCCCTCGATGAAGAAGACGCGATGACTGTCGGCAGACCATGTCTGAGGGTAGGTGTCCCATCGGACCGTGAACGGGACCGGTTCCGACCCGTCGAGGCCCAGTACGAACGTCCTAGAGTAACCGTCGTCCCCATGAGCAGCGTAGAGCAGCCGTCGTCCGTCCGGCGAGACCATCATCGAGGTGTACATCACCGGCCTGTCCTCGCCCGTGGCACCGACCAGCTCTCGCGAACCACCCTCCATGTCGGTCGTGA
>CAYWAF010000006.1:19305-30518 GCA_964456355.1 uncultured Eubacteriales bacterium
CTGCCCCCCTCGTCAGCCGTGTACGCGATGGTCGAGGAATCCGGCGACCATGCCGGGCGGATGTCTTCTGCGGGCCCTATCTTCGTGACCTTGGCCGAGGAGACCTCCGCTACATAGGCGGTCTTCGCATCGGCATCGACGAAGGCGAGGCGCTTGCCGTCGGGTGAGAGGGCGAACGAGCCCGACGCCGCATCTGCGACCTTCTCGGCATCGCTCCCATCCTCTTCAGCGACCCAGAGAGCGCCATCGAGACGGTAAGCGATCCGCGGTGTCTTCGAGACGGGTGGCGATGCGGGAGCGCCCGGGGCGGCCCCTTCGTCAGAGGTGTCTGAGTCCGTCTCTTCGCTACCGGCGTCCGACGATTTGGCATCAGCCGCTCCCACGCTGTCCTCGGTGGAAGCACTCGCCTCCTCGGACGGTATGGGCTCGAACTCCGCCAACTCGGCGTCTTGCTGATCCGTGCCGCCGTTGAGCAGAAAACCCAGCGATATGGCCACGACTAGCACCACCGCTGCCATTATCGCACCCGTCACGAAGGGGTGTTCCTGGATCCGCTCGGCCATCGAAACAGGAGCCTGTTCGGAGGCTTCCGTCTCATCCGTCTTTTCAGGCCCGTCGTCCACTTCCGCCCTCCATGCGAGCAGGAGACCCGTGTGACCTCTACAAGTGCTCTATCACGGCATCCGCATAGGCCTGGGTCCCAACCGCTCCGTCCGTGCTGCCGAAACGTGTCCGACGGATATCGTAGGTCACGCGCTCGCCTTCCGCCAAGACGGTGCGCACGGCATCGAGGATGCGGGAAGCCGCCTCGCGCTCCTCGAGATGGTTGAGCATGAGTACCGAGGAGAGGATGATCGCTGTCGGGTTGACCATGTCCTTGCCGGTGTACTTGGGCGCGGAGCCGTGGACGGGCTCGAAGACGGCGTACTCGTCGCCGATGTTGGCTCCGGGTGCTATGCCCAGGCCACCCACGAGGCCTGCCGCCAAGTCGCTCACTATGTCGCCGTAGAGGTTCGGGAGCACGAGCACGTCCCACCACTCGGGATGCAGGACCAACTGCATGCACGTGGCGTCCACGATGTAGTCCTCGAACTCGATGCCGGAGTCCGCGTACTCCTCGGCGACCTCTTGGGCCACCCGGCGGAACAGTCCGTCGGAGTGCTTGAGGATGTTGGCCTTGTGGACGGCAGTCACCTTCTTGCGGCCGTTGGCCATCGCGTACTCGAAGGCGAACTTGACCACCCGGCGGGTGCCTGTGACCGATATCGGCTTGAGCGAGATGCCCGAGTCGGGACGGATGGTGCCGGCGCCCTCCTCCTCGACCAACTCGATGAGCCGCTTGGCGCCCTCGCTCCCCTCCTCGAACTCGATGCCCGCATAGAGGTCTTCGGTATTCTCGCGGACGATGACGAGGTCGACGTCGTCGTAGCGCGCACCTGTGCCCTCGATGGAGAAAGCGGGGCGCAGGCATGCATAGAGTTCGAGCCGCTTGCGTATCTCCACGTTCACGGAGCGGAAGCCCTTGCCCACCGGCGTGGTTATCGGCCCCTTGATGGCGACCTTGTTCTCGCGTATGGAGTCCAAGACGTGTTCGGGGAGGGGCGTCCCGTACTTGTCCATCACATCGGAACCCGCCTCGACCGGATGCCACTCGATGTCGACGCCTGTGGCTTCCACCACTCTGGTCATGGCCCGGGTTATCTCCGGGCCGATCCCGTCGCCGGGGATGAGGGTCACGTTGTGCTTGGCCACGTGATGGTGTCCTTTCTTCCGGATAATGCTGTCTCAGGTAAGGTGACGGTCGCCGGGTCGCGGCTCAGGACCTCTTGCGTCTGGTCTTCTTGGGACGGCACGAGACGATCTTCTTCGCCCTGCGGCCGATGAGCCCTTTGCTGTGCTCGGCATCGAAGGCCATGGTGTCTGCAGCCGCCTCGCGCACGGCATCGGAGCAGTTGCCTGAGACGAGCCGGATGACCCCGGAGAGCATCTGGGGGAACTCAGGGTCGCCGTGGTAGACGCGGATGCCTTCGTCCAGCAGCGGCCAGACCTTCTCGCTGCGATGCTCGGTGGTCGCTCCGTATGCGGCGAGCATGCGGAAGGCGGCCAGTCGCACGACGCCTGAGTCGGCGTCATGCAGAGCCGTCTGCGCAGGTGAGAGTGCTTTGTCCACCACGCGGGCGTCCACTGCGACCAGTTTCTCGAGAGCGCCGAGTATCTCCCAGCGGGTCTGGGCCTCCGGCTTCTCCAGGGCGTCCGCCAACTCCTGGCCGTACTCTTTGAGGCAGTCGGGGTCCTGTATGGCCAGGACGTGGATGGCCTTGGCAGCGAGCACGCGCTGGGCCCTGTCCTCTCCCGAGAGGATGTCGAAGACGCCCGCCCGCACCTTCTTGTTGCGCGAGGCGCGCTCGGCTATCTCTTCTTTCGTGCCGACGAGTCTCCCGCCGACTATGACCTGCTGGACTGCGCTCATCTTCGTCTCCCGGTAGCCGGCCTGACAGGCCGGTCTCCGCCTATAGGTCGAACCCTCCGTGCTTCTTGAAATGCTCCACGAGCCCTCCGTCGGCAAGAAGTCGCTCCATGACCGGCGGCAAGGGTGAGAACGGTATGTCCTCCCCCTTTGTGATGTTGTGTACCCGACCGCCGCTCAGGTCCACCAACAACTCGTCGCCGTCGTCGATGAGGTCCGTGTCGCACTCGATGACCGGCAAGCCGGTGTTTATCGCGTTGCGGTAGAAGATCCTTGCGAAAGACTTGGCTAGAACGGCCTTCGTGTTGCTGTGTATGAGCACCAGCGGCGCCTGCTCGCGACTCGACCCCATCCCGAAGTTCTTGCCAGCGACGAGGAACCCGCCTTCCGGCTTGACCTTCTTGTAGTAGTCGGGGTCGAGTTCCTCCATGGCATGGACGGCCATCGCCTCCATGTCGGCGGATTTGAACTTGTACTTGCCGCTGATTATGTAGTCGGTGTTGATGTCGTCACCGTATTTGAAGGCCTTGGCTCTCAGTTCCAACTCTTCTCTCCCTGTCCACTCGCTCGTCTCGGGCAGACGAAGCGGCTCACTCGAAGTACTTGCGCGGGTCGGTGATCTTCGCCTCGAGCACGGACGCGGCCACCGTCGCCGGACTGCCGAGGTAGATGAACGCCTTGCTGTTGCCCATGCGGCCCTTGAAGTTGCGGTTCGCGGTGGATATGACGTTCTCACCGTCGGAGGGCACACCGTTGTGGGTGCCGACACACGGGCCGCACCCCGGCGTGACCACGGCGGCACCGGCGCGCACGAGAACCTGGATGTAGCCCGCCTCCATGGCATCGAGGTATATCTGCCTCGAAGCGGGGGCCACCACGAGCCGGACGTCGGGATGTATCTTCTTGCCTTCCAGTATCCCGGCGGCGATGCGCAGGTCCTCCAAGCGTCCGTTCGTGCAGGTGCCGATCACGCCCTGGGCGATGGGCGTGCCTTCGACCTCCTCGATGGGCGAGACGTTGTCGACCGCATGCGGCTTCGCCACCTGTGGTCCGACGGAGGCGGCGTCTATCGTGACCGTCTGCGCATATATCGCGTCCTCGTCCGGGTCCACCGGGAGGGGCTCGCGGTCGCTGCGGCCCTCGTACCACTCCATCGTCTTGTCGTCCGCACGCATGAGACCGGCCTTCGCACCGACCTCGATGGCCATGTTCGAGATGGTCATCCTCGCCTCGACGGAGAGAGCGTCTATGACGGGCCCGCAGAACTCGAGCGCGTGATAGGTGGCTCCGTCCACTCCTATCTGGCCGGCCAGATACAGGATCAGGTCCTTGCTGAAGACCCCCGGCATCAGCTCGCCTTCGTAGACGACCTTCGTCGTCTCGGGCACTTTGAACCACAGCTTGCCTGCCGCCATCGCGGCAGCACCGTCGGTCGAGCCGACGCCCGTGGAGAAGACGTTGATCGCACCATAGGTGCACGTGTGCGAGTCACAGCCCACCATCAGGTCGCCTGCCACGACATGGCCTTGCTCGGGTATCAGTTGGTGACAGACGCCCGCACCCACATCGTAGATGTGCACGCCGGTCTTCTTGCCGAACTCCCTCATCATCGTGTGCAGAGCGCTCACGCCCTCGATGGGGCTGGGCGAGGAGTGGTCCATGACCAGCGCGACCCTGTCGGGGTCGAAGACGGAGTCCACTCTCATGTTTTCGAGTGCCCTTATGGCCAGAGGCGAGGTGCCGTCCTGCCCCATCACGAAATCCACCTGAGCGATGACGATGTCGCCGGCTCTCGCATCTGTGTCCGAGTGGGCCGAGAGTATCTTCTCGGCGATGGTCTTACCTGCTATCTCGATCACCCTTCTCGTCCGTCGTGACCTGCCTTGCCGTGGAACGGATATGGTTCCGGGGAGCCTATGCGACCCCGCTGTCGGCAGCCTTTTTCTCGACGTAGTCGTTATAGATGTAGAGCAGTTCTTTGTCGAACAGGGAGCGCTTCAGCTCGATCGCGGTCGTGCGCACCAGGGGCAGGAGTTCTGCCGCCTGTTCCTTGGTCAGCTCTATCCCGTACTCGTCGAACTTCATCTCGATCGCACGGGAGCCGGAGTGCTTGCCTATGACTATCTGGCGCTCCAGACCCACCTCGCCCGGTGCGAAGACCTCGTAGGTCTTGGGGTTCTTTATCACGCCGTCGGCATGTATCCCGCTCTCGTGAGCGAACATGTTCGTGCCTATCACTGACTTCCACGCAGGTATCCGACGTCCTGCAGCAGCCATCACGTACTCGCCTATCTCGCGGAAGCGGGTGGTGTCCACGTCCACCTCGACGTCCTCGATGTACTTGAGCGCCATGACCACCTCTTCCAGGGCGGCGTTGCCGGCTCTCTCACCGAGACCCGCGACGGTCACGTTCACCCAGTTGGCACCGGCCCGTATGCCTGCGATGGCATTGGCGACCGCCATACCGAAGTCGTTGTGTGTGTGCATCTCGACGTCGATGTCGATGTTGGCTTTCAGTTCACGTATGGCGTTGTAGCAGCGGAAAGGCTCCATCAGCCCGATCGTGTCGCAGAAGCGGATGCGGTCAGCGCCTTCGGCCTGTGCGGCCTGCGCGTACTCGATGAGGAACGACATCTCGGTGCGCGAGGCATCCTCCGCGTTGACCGAGACGTAGACGCCTTTCTCCTTGGCGAACGCGACCGCCCTGCGTATGGAGTCGAGGACCCACGCGCGGTCCTTCTTCAGTTTGGTCTCGATGTGTATGTCGGAGGTGGCGAGCGATATGGCCACTGCATCGACACCGCACTCTATCGAGGTCTCGATGTCAGCTATGTTCGCGCGGTTCCAGGCCAGAACGGAGGCGTTCAGGCCGAGTGAGGCGATCTCGGCTATCGTGTCGCGCTCCTCGCCTCCCATGGCAGGAATGCCGACCTCCAGTTGGTGGACGCCTATCTCGTCCAGCAGTCTCGCTATCCGGACCTTCTCGCGGTTGGCGAAGACGACGCCCGCCGTCTGTTCGCCGTCCCGCAAGGTGGTGTCGTCGAGCAGGATCCTCTGTTCGCCGAGCCTGCTCTCGAAAGGCACCTCATAGGCTTTCTTGCTATCCACTTTCCCTCCTTGACCCGCACGACCGTGGGGACGACCGAACGACCGGGCCCCGAGAGTGGTCTTGGACACGATACGCGGCGCGTCGGAGCGCGCCGCGGGGTTAGACGCAGGACCGTATTCTACGACAGCGCGTCCTTTCGCTCCAAATACCCCCGCTCTCCGCCGGACGGCGACATCATGCGCCACTTCCTGCGACGGACATGGGAACAAGGGCCGTATCATGGGAATGGAAGATGACGAGAGGAGGACACGTGAAGGTCATACTGCCGTTCTCGCAGAAGTTGGCCACGTACGACCTGGGACCTCAGCATCCCCTTAAACCCGAGCGCTTCACTCTCGCAGTGGACCTCATGCGTTCATACGGACTGCTCACAGAAGGCGCCGGAGGCCCGGACCTCTCCTTCTCCGCCTCCGGACCGTCCCGCGCATCCGTCGTAGAGCCCGACACGGTTACCCGTGAGGACCTCGAACTCGTGCACGATCCCTCATACATCGACACCGTCATCCAGGCATCGGCCGACCCGGACCACTTCCGTCCCTCACGGGGACTCGGTCCTGGGGACACTCCTGCTGCTCCCGACATCCACGAAGCATCCATGCTCGTGTGTGGAGCGACGGCGAGGGCCTTGCGCGAAGTGGTCAGCGGCTCGGCCGACCGTGCGTTCGCCGTGGCCGGTGGGCTGCACCATGCCCACAAGGACCGCGCTGCCGGGTTCTGCGTCTACAACGACCCCGCCGTAGCGATACGCATGGTCAAGCGGGACCACCCCGACCTCCGTGTGATGTACGTGGACATCGACGCCCACCATGGCGATGGTGTCGAGGAGGCGTTCGAACGCGACCCCGACGTGCTCACGCTTTCCGTGCACGAATCGGGGATGTACCTCTACCCGGGGACGGGACGTGCCACCGACATCGGCGAAGGGCCGGGGAAGGGCTCGGTCATCGACGTGCCACTTCCTCCTTATGCGGACGATGCATGCTACGCACTGGTGGCGGAAAAGGTCATCGCTCCTGCGGCCCGCGCTTTCGGACCGGACGTCATCGTGGCCCAATGCGGCGCGGATGCCCACCGCGGCGACCCGCTCACACACCTCGGCCTCACGCTGGCCGGCTATCGCGACCTCGTCCGTTCGATAGTGAGCATCGCCGAAGAGGTCTGCGAAGGCCGCATGGCGTGCACGGGCGGAGGAGGTTACGGCACTTACTCGGTCGTGCCTCGCGCATGGACGCTCGTGATGGCCGCACTCCTCGGAGTCACACTCGACGAGAACCTGCCTGAGGACTGGCGCAAGAAAGCGAGCAGCCTTTCCGGAGGACCCGTGGCGAAAGGGTTGTTCGAAGAGGAGCCATGGGACCTTCCACTCCCTGAAGACGAGCTGCTCGCAGAGACCGAGACCGTGTTGAGGAAGGTTCAGTCCGCCTCGCCGTTGCTGACAGGTTGAAGATCGGCCGACGCTTCGCGCCTCTTCTCCGCGTCCTCGGCCCACACGCTGGTGAACTCTGCACCCGTGAGGATGACCAACATCGTGTAGTAGGCCCATATCATGAAGGCGAGGAATGCCGACATGGCACCGAACGCCGATATGAGCGAACTCCTCTCCAGGTAGATGCTCAACAGCTGTTGGCCTATGAGCACGGCCCCGGTGGTCAGAGCAGCGCCCTCGAACGAGTCGCGCCACTTGATCCTTCTGGCAGGCAAGAACGTGAACGCGAACGTCACCAGGAAGAACAGGGTGACTATGGACACCCAGAAAACGGCGTTGAGCAGGAACGAGATGCTCGACGGCAAGACCACCTCGGTGAAAAGAATCTCCTCGGCTCGACCTATCAACTGGTCGAGTATCCGGCTCACCGTCATCGAGGCGATCATGACCACGACGACCACGACCAACGTGGCCAGCGCCAACAACCTGCGGCGGAGTTGCGCTTTCCATCCCTTGGTCGGCGACTTCCCGGGGCCGAAGATCCTGTCGAGTGACTTGATGAAAGCGGCCATGAACACCGTGGCGCCGAAAAGGGCTATCCCCAGCGCTATCAGCGTCCCTTTCTGACCGATGGTCTGGAAGTAACGTTCGGCGACAGAGTTCATCTGTGCAGATGCAGGAGACGAGAGCTGCTGGGCGACCTCGTCCGAGACGACGCCGACGCCCGAGATGACCGAGACGATCGCATCCGCCACGATAGCCAGCACGAAGAGCAAGGGCGCCAGCGTGACCATCAGATAGTAGGCGCTCGCGGCAGACATCATGGTCACTCCGTCTGCCGACCAGTCCTTGAAGACCGAGACGAGCATGCGGCTCCACCAGACGAAGGTGTATCTGGGTAACAGATGAGTCTCTGTGTCCATCGTCAGCGGTCGTTGGTGAAGCCCTCGACGACCCACGTCCCGGAGCGCGTGTCCTTGCGCAGGGTGATGAAACCGAGCTTCTGAGCCTCTTCCAGGAGTTGCGTGAAGGAGCGGAAGCCGTAGTTGGACTCGGTGAACGAGGGCTGCTTGCGCTTCATGGTGTCTTTCACTAGCGAGGAGTGCATAGCGTCCACGTTCTCTCGCTGCAGCGCTTCTATCGTCTCGAACAGCAGTTTGTACGCAGGACGCTTCTTCTTCGGGACCCTGTCCCCCAGGGGAGGCGCACCGGCTCCCGCACCCAGGTCCTCGTAGTAGATGAACTCGTCACAACTCGCAGCAAGGAGGTCGCTCGTGGAGTCCTTCATCCCGAGCCCTATGACGGTCCTGCCGTTCTCCTTGAGCTTCGCGACAAGCGGGGTGAAGTCGGAGTCACCTGACACGATGACGAAGGTGTCGATGTGGTCCTTGGTGTAAGAGAGCTCCATGGCATCCACGCACAGACGTATGTCCGCGGAGTTCTTCCCGGTCACTCCTCTTTCGGGAATCTCCATCAATTCGATTCCAAGCTCATGCAACGGAGTCACATACTCCTGGAAGCGGCTCCAGTCCGCATAAGCACGCTTGGCGACTATCTTGCCCTTCTCGACCAGGCGCTCTAGCACCCGGCCCATGTCGAAGGTGCCGTTCTTCTTCTTCGCAGAACCCCTGCGGCGAGACGTCGCCGTGCTGTTCTCCATGCCTATGGCCACGTTCTCAAAGTCGATGAACACAGCGAGTGCATGTGCTTCGTCGGGCATGTCTTTCCCCTCGTCCTACTGTAGCCTTCGGATAGTCCCGACTGAATCGTACCACCGGGACGCGTGCGGGCGACGAGCAAGAGGGGCGGTCGGGCGGCTCACTCCCTGGGCAGGTCGTCGTTGCCCACGAAATCGTCGTGGATACGCCATACGCCCACAGTGCGCCCAAGGCCGTACTTGAGCCCGGTCAGCGAGCCTCCGACGAACGCCAGACTTGCTATCACCAGCCACCATTGCGAGAAGAACAGGCCGACGGCGTTGCCGAGGATGCCGATCACGAGAGCCACTCCGTTGGCGACCCAGTACCATAGCTCAGCGACGTCGCGTAGCATCTTACCCACCCATAGACCCAGGAAGAGACCGACGAGCAGGCCTGCCAGGCCTCCTATCGCGACCATCACACCCTGCATCACGACACCTCGCCTTCCTCGGTCGTCGAGTCGCCTCGCTCGACGATACTCTGCATCAGCCAGGCCATGTTCTCCCCCAACGTCCGCATGGTCTCCAGGCCCTCCTCGTCCTGTTCGACATCCCCGATCTTGCGTCCGATGCCGAGGTTCCAGTACCCGGAGCCGACCACTATCATCTCACCGATGAGGAACAGGTGGTTGATCGTGTCGAAGGCATGTATCGCTCCTGCCCTGCGGACCGCTATGACGGCCGCGGCCGGCTTGCGCGCAAGCATGTTGCCGTTGGCGCGCGCAACATAGCCCAACCGGTCTATCAACGCCTTCATCTCGGCGCTCACGTCCGCGAAGTAGACGGGCGAGCCCAAGATCACCGCATCCGCCTCATCGATCGCCTCTATGACCTCGTTGCCGAAATCGTCCCTCCCGTGACAACGGCGGTCCTGCTCTTTGTAGCAGATGCTGCACGCCTTGCAACCTCCGACCTGCCGACCTGCGAGTTCTATCAGCTCGCACTCGATGCCAGCCTCGCGCAACGGCTCGAACACGGCTTCTATCAGCCTGGACGTGTTGCCGCCCTTGCGAGCCGATCCGTTCACGCCTATGACTTTCATGCGACCTCACCTCAAGGAAGACCGAGCCGGTCCAGGGTACACGGAGTCAAGACCTGATGGCGATTCTATAGGATTGAGGGCGTGTCGGCGCGACAGGAACGGATACGGGACTGATAAGTGACAGACCTCACGAAAACGGGCGCCGAACATCTTGCCGTCGCGCCGTTCATCGGATAATGGTCATATGCTTGATACGACCACCCGATATGTGTGATAAGTGCTACGGCACCACCCGTCCCGCCTTTCACGAACCGAGGTCGCAGCGTGTACGTAACCGTCAAAAGCCTCGCACAGATCCGACCGTACTACACGGACGAGAGCGAGTCGCTGTTCCACGTGCTCCTCAACGCCACTTCGGTGGTGGAGGCCAACATCGCACTCGACATCCTGCAGGAGAGCATCCCGTTGCGCGTCCTCACCACCGCAGTCAACCTTCGTGAAGTGATCAAGAGCCTGCCTCCCTCCCCGTTCACGATGGCAGTGGACGAACGCACGCTGATAAGAGTGACAGGCATGGAGAAGGATCTGGCTGCTCTACGCAAGGTGACCCTCGACCACTATGAGGTCATAGTGACCACGGCAGGCAACTTGGCCCTCGATCTGATAGTCAAGCATGAGGGCGAGAAGTATTTCTGGACGCCCGTCCCCGTGACCAGCGACTTCATAAATCCATCGCTCATCCCGCATCTCATCCGCAGCGACCATCTCCTGCAAGAGGTGATCGACCTGGTCCAAGCGATGGGGCTGGTGTTCAACCCGAAGATCTACCTGTCCGTGGACGACTGGCACCTCGAGTATGCAGAGGAGACCATGGACGGGCTCGGAGACCTCTTCTGACCAAAGCCTTCGACCGAGGGGCTTGCATCCGGAACCCGAATGGCGCCGTCACGCGCCAGCAGCCTCCCGGGGACCCGGGACGACGAGGACTGGGACGCATGCTCTTCCGGCCACCCCGTCACATATCCCCTCCAGCATCGCGTCACTGTGGGAGCGACCTTTCGAGCCTATGACGACCATCGTGTAGTCGCCCGTGGTCACGTATGCGGCCAGCTCCTCGACGGAGTCACCGTGCGCAAGGCTCACCGTGACCTCTTCCGCTCCCGCCTCTAACAGACGTGTCCTGATCCTCTCAAGGCGGACCAGGTCTTTGCGGTTGTAGGCGGAGCGCAAGTCGTCTTGAGCGTCTTCGAGGTTCTCGGTGTCTTGGATGTGGAGCACGCACACCCTGCGAGTACCTATCTTCAGAAGCCCGATGACAGTCTCCAGGGCTCTTTCGGCAGCTTCGGAGAAGTCGGTCGCATACAGCACGTTCGACAGGATCTCCGCACAATCGATGGGGTCGGCATCGGAGACATGCCGCAGCGTCGCGATGAAGACAGGGATCTCGCCCAGAGCGACCAGGTCGGACGGAGCGCTGCCGGACGAGAGTGTGGAAAGCACGTCCGACTCGCAGGAAGGGACCACGACGAG
>CAYWAF010000007.1:0-30280 GCA_964456355.1 uncultured Eubacteriales bacterium
GAAGAGGTCTCCATCTATCCGGAGTCTCTAACCCCCGGGAACTTTACACGTCCCCCTCCGGGAGGGCTCTGCGGAGGTGACGGTCAGCCCCTCGTGAGTGCTATCCGCAGGCGCCAGACGGCGAGCATGTAGACGACCACAGCGAAGGCGGACAGTACTGCCAGCTGCAGCCAGATGTCCGCGATCGCACCTCCGTGCAGAACGAGTTCTTCGAACGCCTCGACGGCCCAGGCGTGCGGGGTGATGTGGGCGATCTTGTAGAGGGTCGGCGAGAAGATCTCCATGATCACGAGCGGGATCATGCATCCTCCGAGCGCCGCCATGCCGAGACCCACTATCACTCCCAGCCCCGCTGCCTGTTGGTCGTTCTTGAAGATCGAACCCATCAGCATGCCGCTCCCGGCTGCGACCATCGAGAAGAGCAGGAAGATCGCTGCAGCACCCAACGGGTCGCCCCAATCCACCCCGAAGGCCACGGAGGAGCCCACGATGATGATCAGCCCCTGCACGAGGGCCACGAAGAGCCTGCCGAGGGCCTCGCCTGTCAGAATGGTCCTTATCGACGTCGGCGTGGACAGCATCCGACGCGACACCCCGAGCTGGCGTGATTGGATCAGCGCAGCAGAACCGCTCATCGATGTGAGGAAGATGAAGAGCAGGAGTTGGGAGTATGCACCCAGCTCGAAGCGTCCCGCGCCTTCGAGCGCGAAGGACTCTCCTATCGTGTCCTGCTCGATGGTCAGCCCCTCGGTCTTCGCCGCGACCTCCTCGGCATCAGCGAGGGCCTGCGAGAAGTCGGAGACGCCCTGGGACTCGGCGAAACGCGCGGCACGCAGCAACGAGCCCTGCTCCTCGACCACGGCCCGGATGGTGTTCTTGAGGGCCTCCGCCGAAGTGCTGGTCCTGCCCACGAACTCCACGGTGACCTTCTCGCCTGCACGCAAGGAGTCGTCATAGCCTGCAGGGATGATGACGCCCGCTTCCAGCTCCCCGCGCTCGACCGCCAGCAACAGGTCGTCTTCGTCCTCCCACTCGGACGCGAGGACTCCGTCCAAGGAACTGATGCGCTCGTAGAGGTCTTGGCCGAGCGGACCCGTGTCCACATGGACGATTCCGACCCTGGGCACATACTCCCCACCGAAAGCCGTGCCGAAGATGAGGATGAGCATCATCGGCATCAGGAAGATGAAGAATATGTTGCTGCGCTCCCTGGTCAGACGACGGACGCTGGTCATCGCTATGGCCCATGCCTTCTTCATCGCTCCAGCCTCCTCACCAGGAAGACCCAAGCGAGCGCGCCCGTGACGAACCCGAACGCCAGCAGAGCGAAGACGGACGGCCAGATCGCCGAGAGCTCGCCCCCCTGAAGGTCTCCGAGGCCGCGCATGAACCAGGCATGGGGGGTGAGCATGCTGAGCTCAGCCAGCCAGCCACCCGCCTGAGCCACCGAGAAGAACGTCCCGCCGAGGAAAGCCAGGACCAGCGCGATGATCGCCTGCAGGTTCATGGCTTGATCAGGCGTCTTCGAGAACGCCGCCACGACGGCCAGGATGCCCATGGCCGAGATGACGACGGCGACGATGAGGATGACGACGCCCAGCGGATCGCCCCAGTCTGCATCGAGTATCAGCGTGGTGGACATCCAGAGCAGCATCATGCTCACGACGCCCAGGACGAAGGTGACCAACGCTTTGCCGAAGATGATGGAGCGCCTGCCGATAGGAGCCGCCAACAGGCGGTCCATCGTGCCCAGACGCCTTTCTTCCAGAAATCCGTTCACGCCCAACGCGATGGTGAAGAAGAGGAAGAAGACCGCCATGCCCACGGACATGTACGTCGACTGGTCCAACTGTTTCGTCGTGGCCGTCACGTCCTCCATGACCACAGGGTCCTCGGCGGCGGCCGCTTGCTGGACGAGCAGGGCCAGCCGAGCGGGATCGGGTGGCTCGTCATCGGGTAGCGCCACTTCCACCGCTATGCGGACCGCATCCAGTCGCGCAGCGAAGCCTCGGGTGATCGAGTACGCCACTTGCCCGGCGAGTTGCGAGTCCTTCGCGACCACGAGCGAGATCTTTGTCGGTCGTCCGGTGAGAATCTCGTCGGAGAAGCCCTCGGGGATGATGAAGGCCACGTCGGCTGCTTCCTCGTCGTCTCCCGCAAAAGTCTTGGAGCCAGCCTCGACCTGTGCCCGCGCCTCTTCGGTGGTGTCCACCTCACGGACGGTGGCTATCCCCTCCTCCTCCAGTCCATCGAGCACCTTCCTGAACTCCGCTGCCATCTGTCCGCCGTCCAGGTCGACGACGACGTAGTCGGCATGGAAGCCAGCGTCCGATATCGGGTTCAGGATGAAGCCGAAGATGACCGCCAGGGCCAACGGAGCAGCGACGCCGAGTATGAAGATCGACTTGTCGCGCGTCCTTTGACGCAGGTCTTTCGTCGCTATGAGGAGTACCGTCCGCATCTCAGTCCCGCAAAGCACGTCCGGTCATGTGCAAGAAGACCGCCTCGAGGTTCGGCTCGTCGATGTCGATGCTGCTCACCGAGACACCCGTCTTCCCGATGACGTCGAGGAGGTCTGCCAGCAGGTCTCCGGCGTTCTCGACGATCAGCTCCAGGCCCTCGGCGCTCACGCCCGCGCTGACCACCCCGGTCATATCGCTCAGTGCATCGACGGCTGTGGCGAGGTCGCCTTTGGCGTGCAGGTGGATCCTGTCGTGCTGCCCGACGAGTTCCGTCAATTCCCGACGCGTCCCCTCGGCGATGATCTTCCCGTGGTCGATGATCCCGATCCTGTCGCAGAGGCGCTCGGCCTCCTCCATGTAGTGTGTCGTGTACAGCACGGCCATCCCCTCGCCGCTGAGCGCCTCGACGCTCTCCAGGATGGCATTGCGGCTCTGCGGGTCGACGCCTACGGTGGGCTCGTCCAGGACCAGCAGGCGCGGTCGGTGCAGGAGGCCTATGCCGATGTTGAGGCGACGCTTCATGCCGCCGGAGAACTCGTCGGACTTGTCCTTGGCGCGGTCAGACAGTCCGATCACCTCCAGCACTTCTGCCGTGCGCTTCTTGAGCGCATCTCCCGAAAGGCCATAGAGCCTGCCGAAGAACGTCAGGTTCTCTTCCGCGGAGAGGTCGGGGTAGATGGCTATCTCTTGCGGGACGTAGCCGATGGCCTTCTTGGACGCCACGCTACGGGTGGTGAGCGACTCCCCCTCTACCGTCACCTCGCCGGCGTCCCGCTCCAGGATGCCGCATATCATCGAGATGCATGTGGTCTTGCCTGCCCCGTTGGGGCCGAGGAGACCGTACGTCTCACCCTCGGCTATATGGAAGCCCACCCCGTCTACAGCGATGAGGTCCTCGAAGGTCTTGCGCAGGTCATGGCACTCGAGAACGTATCCGTTACCCGACGACATGACAGTCCCTCCTCCTATCAGTCTGATGCCGGGTTCTTCCTGCCCATGACGAGTCTACACTGTACCGTATCGGTCGAGTCCACGGTCGGACCATGTGACGACGAGCGGGCACGACCGGGAGTTCCCGCGTAGAATCAGCGACATGGTCGACGAAGAAGGACAGGACGGCACTTCCACAGAGACCGGCGATGCCGACGCGTCCTCCCGCATGGCACGCCGAGCACAAGACCGGCGACGCAGGCGGAACCTGCTGCTAGCGGCCTTGGCTGCCTCGTTGTTGCTCGTCGTCGCAGCAGGAAGCGTGGCGCTCTTGCGGGCAGGCGTGCTCAGTGGCGAAGATTCGGACGAGACGGCGATGAGCGCCAAGGCAGAGACCTCTCCGACCGTCGAGGTCTCAGCGACCACAGAGACGACCGTGACGACCATCGTCGAGACCCCCACTCCCGAACCGACCGTCATAGAGATCGGCTGGGTGGGCGACCTCACCCCGGGTTCGCGCTACGGGCTGCCGCCGGACGACGGGAGGGCTCTTTTCGCGCACACCAGTGAGCACACCTCGCGACCCGACCTCATGATCGCCAACCTCGAGGGAACCTTCGGTAACGGCGGCCCCTCGAAATGCGACGGCAGGGACTCTACGGACTGCTATGCGTTCCAGGCTCCGCCCGCCAACGCCGCCGCTCTCTCGTGGGCAGGCATCGACGTGGTCAACCTCGCCAACAACCACTCCAACGACTACTTCACCGCAGGCCAACAGGCAACCAAGCAGGCCCTGGAGGCCAACGGCATCGCATACACCGGCTTGGGAGAAACCTATCCCGTCCTCGACGTGGAGGGGGTGCAGGTGGCGGTGTTGGGCTTCTCGCCTTACTCCTGGAGCCCTTCGATAGCCGACATACCTGCTGCGCAGGACCTGGTGCGCAAGGCCGATGCCGAAGCCGACATCGTGGTGGTCGTGATACACGCAGGCGCGGAGGGCTCTGACAAGACCCACACGCCATACGGGGCCGAATACGCCTACGGGGAGTTCCGTGGCGATTCCCGCGCCTTCTCGCATGCCGTCATAGATGCGGGCGCAGACCTCGTGGTCGGCTCCGGACCGCACGTGGTCCGCGGGATGGAGGAGTACGAGGGACGCCTGATCGCCTACTCGCTGGGCAACTTCGCCGGATGGAGGAACTTCAGCCGCAAGGGGACCCTCGCACTCTCCGGGATCCTCACCGTGGAGGTGGACAGCAAAGGCGTCGTGCACGGCGGACGCTGGCTCTCGCTAAGGCTCGCAGGTCCCGGAGTGCCCGAACCCGACCCGTCGCACGAGTCGGCGGCGCTCGTCAGGGAACTCGGCGAGGCCGACTTCGAGACGCCGGTCCTACCAGATGCGGAGGGGTATTTCACGCTGTCGGCCATAGCCACGTCGACGCCTTGAGGCGGACGAGGAGGAGCGGGCCGGCTCGGAGTGCTCAACTCCTGTTCTCGTCCAGAAGACGCTCGAGCGCACTCACGAAGCGCTCACGGTCCTCGTCTTCGAAAGCCGAAGGTCCCCTCGTGCGACCTCCGGAGCGCCTGTGCTTCTGCTCGGCATGACGCACGGCGAGCTCAGCGTCCATGGTGATCGGTGAGTAGATGCGGCCACGAGGGCTCACCGCTCGCGCTCCCCGCCCCAGCACCATGGCCGCAAGGCCCAGGTCCTGGGTCACCACGACGTCCTCGGGCTCGAGCATCTCGACGATGGCGAAGTCGGCGGCGTCACGGCCCGAACCCACCTGTACCGTGCTGACGCCCTTGCGTCCGGCATAGCGGGAGAAGTCCTGGGTCTCGTTGCCCACCAACACGACCTCCACCCTGCGCGAGCGAGCGACGGACAGCGCATCGCGCGTCACAGGGCAGGCATCGGCGTCTATGAAGAGTCTCCTGCTCATGCTATGTCCCCTCACGGGTCGGTCGGCGACAGACGCCCACGGATTACTCCTCGTCTCCTTCTGCTCCTCCTTCTGCAAGGCATCGCTCGGCGGTCTCCAACGCCTCTGTGAGCGACTCGATGAGCAAGACGAAATGGATCGGCATGAGAAGGGCGGCCACGAACATGACCGCCATGACGACCGGACATGCGCGGCCTATGCTCGGTCAAGGGGATGCCTGCCTAATCCTGCCAGAAACCGACCTTGGCGAAGGTGTTGGGGAAGAGGACCTTCCCCGAGAGGCGCCTCGTCGCACCTTCCGCCATGTCGAGCACCATCCAGCTCTGGCCGGGTGGAGGAGCCGGAAGTTCGAAGTCGAACGGTTCGATCGACTTGAAGTCCAGCGGTTCGTAGAACGCAGGGTCGCCCGTAGCGAACACCAGGTCGACCTGACGTCCTGCCGCTATCAACATGGCAGACTCCACCAGCACCTCACCGGCACCCTCCTCTGCCGCTTCAGGCGTCAACGCCAGAGGCAGTATGACGAAGAGGGCGGCATCGAATGCACCCTCCAACGCAGCCCTGGAGACCATGATGTGTCCCACCATCTCCTCGCCTTTGAAAGCGGATATCGAGGTGGTCGGCTGAGCTGTGGGATCGTCCAAGAGTCCTGCGACCAGGTCAGCTTCCTCGTCTCGGCCGAAGACGTCCTTATGGAGACGCAACACGGTCTCTTTCTCGTCATCGGCAGGTGGACGGATATACGCTTGCGCTTCGTTCATCTTCCCGATCTCCCTTCCCGGTCTCAGGCGGGTATCGCGGTCAGCAACACCGCCACCATCGCCAGCATGGCTCCGAACCACTGCAACGGCCTGAGACGCTCGTGCAGCACGATACGTGCGAGTAATACCACAACGACAGGGTACAGCGACCCGAAGACCGCGGCGATAGAGAGCGGGCCCATCCGTATCGCCGTAATCAGAGTGTAGTTCGCGGTCATGTCCAGAACGCCCGCAGAGAGGGTGGGTGTGACCGCCGGTCGCGCGATGCGCAGGTGACCACGGACCAACAACGTGATGCTCCCGATGAAGAGCACCGACACGACCCTGGCTGCAAGAAGAGGCCAAAGACCGGAAGCGGGAGAGGTCAGAGCGAGGGCCGTTATGCCTATGGCGAACCCGGTCCCTGAGAGCAAGGAGAGCAGGAGAGAGCGCGTCGGACGATACACAACGCCCATCTCCGCCTCCATCTCCTCTTCCGGAAAAGCAGAAACGAGCACGACGGCGAGAATCGCCAGGGCCATCCCCGTTATCGTCAGCGGACCCACGGGGTTGCCGCGCAACATGTCGAAAGCGGCCGGCAGTGCGCCTGAGAGGGCTGCTGTCACCGGGGCCACGACGCTCATCCTGCCCACTGCCAGCGCGCCGTAGAGCGCTGCCACACCGATGCCCCCTCCGATCCCTGCCACCGCACCCCAAGCCAGGTCCGGAAGGCCCCATAGGGCGACCGGCAGCACGAGGATGAGGGGGACTAAGAGCAGCCCGCCCACGAGATGCGAGAGTACCGTGACGATGAGCGCCGAGTCCCGCCTGGCGGCCATGCCGCCGAGGAAGTCCGAACAGCCGAAGAAAAGCGATGTCGCCAGAGCGAAGGTTATCGTAGTCACGTCTAACGATGATACGGCATGGACGCGAGATCGGCGTGGCGCGCCCTCGATAAGGTGGACAACGGGTGCTCGCAGACGCTGTGTCTCCGCATCAGCGCTCCAGAGTCACCTGCATGACGTCGATGTTGCCCGAGTCGAAGCCTGTGCGACAGTACGCGAGATAATAGCGCCACATGCGGATGAAGCGCTCGCTGAAGCCCAGAGCCAGGACCTGCTCTCTGACCTCATCGAACCGCTCTAGCCACGCTTCCAGGGTCTTGGCGTACGACTTCCCGAAGAACTGCGGCTCGCCGTGGAGGGAAAGCCCTTGAGCCATGGCGGCCTCGAAGAAGCGACCCGGGCTGGGCAGCATGCCTCCGGGGAAGATGTAGCGCTGGATGAAATCGGGGTTGCAGCGATATCTCTCGAAGGACTCCTCGCATATGGTGATCGTCTGGATGGCCGCACGCCTCCCCGACTCCAAGACCTCGGCCACCTTGCCGAAGAAGACCGGCCAATACCTCTCGCCGACCGCCTCGAACATCTCGATGGAAGCGACGCCCGTGAAGGTGTCCTCGACGTCGCGATAGTCCTGGAGCCGGATGTCGACCTTGCCCTCCAGGCCCTCCTCCTCCACGCGCTTGCGCGCGAACTCGTGCTGCTCCTCCGAGAGCGTTATGCCCGTGACCTTGCATCCGGCCTTCTTCGCGGCGTGCAGAGCGAAACCGCCCCAGCCACACCCTATCTCCAGCAGATGGTCCTTCGGCCCCGGCTGCAACAGGTCCAACATGCGGTCCCACTTGCTGTGCTGTGCCTCGCACAGATCCTCGTCGTCGTCCTCATCGCAGAAGATCGCCGAGGAGTACGTCATCGTGTCGTCGAGCCACAACTCGTAGAACTCGTTGCCCAGGTCGTAGTGGTACTCGATGTTGCGCTTGGCGCGTCCGGGAGTGTTAGTGCGCATGAAGTGGAGTGCCCTTTGCACGGGCTTGCGCAGAGCAGGCCCGACGCGTCTGTCGATGCGATTCATGTTCGTGCTGGCGAACTCGAGCAACGCCGGAAGGTCCGGCGTGTCCCACTCGCCCTCCATGTATCCTTCTGCGAAGCCGATGGAGCCACCGGTCAACGCCCGCCGGAAAGCAGCCTTGTCGTTGATCATAAGACGAGCCGAAGGCCCGTCCTCCTCACCGGAGAACTCCTGCTCGGTACCATCGGGCCACGCGATGACTATCTCCCCGCACGAAAGGTCCCCGAGCAACACAGCGAGGATGATTCCACCAAGTCCCGGTCCTGCAGCCACGATGAGACTCCAATGACGCCCCGTACATCCTCATATCCGCATTGATACCCTCCCCCTGGGAAAGAATAAACTTGATCGACGAGATTCCACGTTCTGCTCGCACTCGCCTGAAGAGGAGATACGGATGCCCTACGTACTCGCGCTGGATCAGGGAACCACCAGCACGCGCGCCATCGTCTTCGACGAGACGGGGAGGAAGGTGGCCGTGTCGCAACGTCCTCTGGCGCAGATCTTCCCCGAGCCCGGATGGGTCGAGCACAACCCCGAGCAGATATGGTCCGACCAGATCGCCTGCGTGCGCGATGTGTTGGAAGAGGCCGCGCTCTCTCCGACCGACATCACGAGCATCGGCGTCACCAACCAGCGCGAGACCGCCATGGTGTGGGACAGGTCGACCGGCAGGCCGATCCACAACGCCATCGTGTGGCAGGACAGGCGCACCGCCGAGGCATGCGACCGATTGCTCGCCGAAGGTCACGACCCGCTGCTGAGAGCGCGCACGGGACTGGGCGTTGACCCCTACTACTCCGCCACCAAGATCGCCTGGATGCTCGACGAGGTGGAGGGTGCGAGAGAGCGGGCCGAGCGGGGAGAGCTCGCCTGCGGCACCGTGGACTCATGGCTCGTCCACAACCTCACCGGCGGCAAGGCACACCTCACGGATGTCACCAACGCTTCGCGCACGCAGCTGCTCGACATCTCGACGGCGCAGTGGGACCCCGAGCTCTGTGAGCTGTTCGGAGTGCCGGAGAGGATGCTTCCCGATGTGGTGCCCTCCAGCGGCATCGCAGCCATGACGGACCCGGACGTCTTCGGCGCCGAGATACCCATCGCCGGGATATGCGGCGACCAGCAGGCGGCGCTCGTCGGCAACGGAGGCTTCTCGACAGGAGACGCCAAGGCGACCTTCGGCACCGGCGTGTTCGTGCTGATGCACACAGGCAAGCAAAAGGTCGCCTCACGAACGCTCAGCGCCACCATCGCCGCCCAGACCACCGATGCACTGGAATACGCTATCGAGGGCTCGATCTTCATGGGCGGAGCGGTCGTCCAATGGCTGGTCGAGGGCTTGAGGCTGGCCGACTCCCCGCACGACCTGCAGATGCTCGCCGAGAGCGTACCGGACTCCGGCGGAGTGGTGTTCGTCCCCGCCCTCACCGGACTGGGAGCCCCGGTATGGGACCCGAACGCCCGCGGGACGATCGTCGGATTGACGAGGGGCTCCACTGCCGCACATATCGCCAGAGCGGGACTCGAGGCGATCGCGCTGCAAGTCTCCGACCTGCTCGACGCCATGGTCTCCGACTCCGGGCTTCGGATGGACCGCCTGCGAGCGGACGGCGGGGTCACCGTCAACGAACTCGTCATGCAGACGCTGGCCGATGTGCTCGACATCCCCATCGACAGGGCCGAGATCGCTGAGTCCACCGCCTTGGGCGCAGCATACCTCGCCGGCTCGGCGACGGGCGTGTGGTCCTCCCCCGAAGACCTTCCTGTGCTCAGAGGTGTGAGCAAGAGTTTCGAGCCCGAGCCGGAGGGAAGACAGCGCCTCGCCGAACTCAAGACGCGCTGGGCAGAGGCGGTGGAGCGCGCCAAGGACTGGGAGAAGTAGACGTCGTCTGACGCGAAGGCCTCTCCCGCTGAAGAACGAAAGGAGACCTCATGCCCCGTTCCGTCATCTCCGCACAGAACGTGAGCAAGATGTGCCATGTATGTGGCCTGGAGAACGATTCCGGCCTGCACGCCCGTTTCTTCGAGACCGACACCGGTGAACTCGTCGGCGTGTTCACTCCTCGCGAGGAGCACCAGGGCTATCCGGGCCGCATGCACGGCGGTGTCGCGTTCGCGCTTCTGGACGAGACCATCGGACGAGCAGTGAACATCACCGACCCGGGTGTCTGGGGCGTGACGGTGGAACTCACCATCCGCTACCGCAAGCCTGTCCCCATAGACGGACCGGTGAAAGCGGTCGCACGCATCACCAAGGACTCCGGTCGCCTGTTCGAAGGCTCCGGTGAGATAGTGCTCGAGGACGGGACTGTCGCAGTGGAGGCATCCGGGAAATACCTGCGCATGAACATCGACAAGATAGTGGATGCCGGCGAGGACTTCAGCGACCAGTGGATACCGGACACGCGAGAGTTGCCCGATGAGATCTGAGCCTGCCGTTCCACAGGGCCATTTCGCATCAGGACGACTCGACGCCCCTTTTCGGGGAAGAACTCTTAAGTAAGGGATGTCTCATTCGAGTGAGGAGGTGACCTCATGGCGGAAAAAGCCATCGGCTGTGGACGCCCGACCGGTTCGGTCGTGGGCGAGGAGCCGTCACCTGAGAAGAACACCGCTTCCGGAGCGGGACAGGAAGAGGTCGGAAAGGAGAGCGACATGGCTCAGATAATGGTCGGACGCAAAGCGCCTGATTTCGTAGCGCCCGCTTATCACAAGGGCGGATTCACCCAGATCAAGCTCTCGGACTATCTCGGCAAATGGGTCTTGCTCTGCTTCTATCCCGGCGACTTCACATTCGTTTGACCGACGGAACTGTCGGCGGTCGCCGCAAGATATGCCGAGTTCCAGGAGTTGGGCGTAGAGGTCCTGGCGGTCAGCGTGGACTCACAGTTCGTTCACAAGATCTGGGATGAAGAGGAGCTCTCCAAGATGGTCGAGGGTGGCATCCCGTACCCGATGATCTCGGACTCGGCAGGTCACGTGGGCGCAGCATACGGCGTCTACGATGACGAGGCCGGAGTGGACGTCCGCGGTCGGTTCATCATCGATCCGGACGGCTTCGTACAGGCCATGGAGGTCCTCACGCCTCCTGTAGGACGCAAGGTCGAGGAGGCCATACGCCAGATCAAGGCGTTCCAGCACGTGCGCGAGACCGAAGGCGCCGAAGCCACACCGTCCGGCTGGGAGCCTGGCAAGACGGTGCTCAAGCCCGGTCCGGACCTGGTCGGACACGTATGGGAGGTCTGGAAGCCCGGCGAGCAGTAGCAACGTCCGGGTCGCCGGTCATCCGGTCACTGCTCGACTTTGTAGAACGTGTCGGAGATGTCCAGGTCCTCGACCTCGAGGGTCATGGTACCCTTCGTGGCCGGTTCGAAGTACCAGACGCCATCGTAGTCCCTGTACGAGACCGGTACCTTTATCTGGCCATCCTGGGTGACTTCCCAATCACCCAGGATGGTGTTGCCTTTGTAGTTGAGTATCTGGTACTCGCCATCGGCACCGAAGATGATGACGAAGTCCGAAGACTCCCCGGCCCATTGCCCGACGACGTTCTGCTCGATGTTGCGAGGCCATCCTTCGGGCACGTCCGCAGAGGGCTTCCCCATCAGCAGGACGAAGAAGACGGCCAGAAGACCCAGGCCTACCACGACGAAGAACATCAGGGCGATGATCCTCGCACCCGTAGGCCACCTCTGTGAGGAACCTTGTTCAGACTCTGACATCATCCATCACCGATATAGGATCTGCCCGAAAGGTCAGAGCTTGTCTCGGACCTCTTCGGGAAAGCTCTCGTCTGTCGAAGGGTCGATGCCCGTTCCCATGTCGTGAGCGAACCAGTTCTCCGTGCCTGCCGGACTGTACACGTAGATCTGCTCGGTCTCCAAAGACGGATCCTCCGGCGTGGCGCTGACGCGAGCCCACAGTTGTCCGTCGTTGTCTTGAGCCACTGCCTCCACGGCCCATGTGAACTGGTCTCTCGTGTAATCGGTCTGTGCAACGAAGTACGCGGCAGCGATATCTATGGCCGAGTCCTCCTGTTCGGCGGTGAGCTCCACCGTCGAGGTGTCGGCAGCCTCGTCCTGGGCGGCCTCCTCCTGGGTGGCTTCGTCGCCGGTGGTCACGTCCTCCCCGGAATCGGACGAGCACGCGCAGACTCCGAGAACGGCTATGAGCAGCAACGCGAGCAGCGACACCTTGAGCGTGCGGCCGAATCTCTGATGCATGATGGTCCTCCCCCTTGTCGACTGTCTCATGCAGCCCGCATGGCAACGCCTACGTCTTCTCGTCGCGTGGGCGATGCATGATCTCCACCATCTTACGCAACTTCGCCTGATGGCGCGCGCGATGCCTTTCGACCTCATTCCTCTTGGAGGGGTCGAGGAGCGCATCCACGTACTCGGTGAGCTCGCTCGGCTTGAAGGGCTTGGTGAGATACTCCGACTCCGCCTGTGGGGTCTCCTCGAGCGCGTCGAGCTGGCTGTCGAGGTCGCCGACCGCAGAGAGGAAGATGACGGGTATGTCCTTGGTCTTGGGATTGCTCGCCAAGCGCCTGCGTACCTCTCGCCCGTCCATCTTCGGCATCATGATGTCCAGCACGATGAGGTCGGGATGCTCGAGGGCCACCTTGTCCAAGGCCTCCTCACCGTTGTGAGCGACCACCACTTCATACCCGTGAGTCTTCAGCGCCGTCTCCACGAGTTTGCAGATCGACGGCTCGTCATCGACAGCGAGTATCTTCTTTGCCATTCGTGACTACCTCCCTATTCGTTCTTGGCGCCTAAGACCTTCGACACCACATCGTCGAGATCGCTCGGAGCGAACGGTTTCGTTATGTATCGTAACGCTCCCCTCCGCAATCCCTCTTCTTGTTCGTACACTTGGCTCTTGGCCGAAAGCATCACGACCGGAACGGACTGCGTCTGAGGATCGGCTTTGAGCTCGTCCAGCACTTCCAGGCCGGTCATCAGCGGCATCATCACATCCAGGAAGATGAGATCGGGTTTGTTGCTCTTGGCCAACTCGATGCCGGTAGGCCCGTCTTGGGCCGAGAGTACCTCGTGCCCGCGGCGTTCCAGGGTGAAGACCACGAGCTTTATGATGTGTGGTTCGTCGTCCACTATCAGGATGCGCGCCACGTCTACTCCTCCTTCACGAGGATCTTCTCCACATGCTTTGCCACGGCCTCAGCGGAGAGAGGCTTGCTCATCGACTCGGTCACGAACTGCAGGAGCCCTATCCGTTCCTGGTCGATGCGGTCGGCCGTCATGACCACGATGGGGATGTCGCTCGTCTCCTCGTTGCCCTTGAGTTCCTCTATGACCTCATAGCCGTCCATCACCGGCATGCGGAGGTCGAGCAGGACGAGGTCGGGACGCTTGGCCTTGACGGCCTGTATCGCCTCACGCCCGTCGTAGGCCGCCGCCACCGCGAAGCCTTTCTTCCTGAGAGTGGTCGAGAGGAGTTCCACTATGTCACGGTCGTCATCGACCACCAGGACGACGGGGGAGGACATCGCACCGACCAGACTGTCCACGATGTCGCCCAGCCGTTCCGAGTCGATGGGCTTCTCCAGATAGTCGGCCGCTCCCAGACGCATGCTGCGACCCTGGTCGCAGACGACGGAAAGGACGACCACCGGGATGTCGGAGGTGCGCTCGTCGCCTTTGAGCTTCTCGAGCAGTTCGTAACCGTCCATGTCGTCGAGCATCACGTCCAGGGTGATGAGAGTGGGTTCGTGCTCGAGCGCCATCTCCAACGCCTCGGTGGCGGTATGTGCATAGACGACGTCGTAGCCGTGCTTCTTCAAGTAAGCGCCGATCAGGTCACAGACCTCGGGATCCCGGTCCACGACCAGGATCTTGCCCGTGGTGTCGAAGGGTCCGCGCACCTGTGGCGTGCGAGCCATCTCCGCAGATGCTATCGGACAGGTGAAGTAGAACGTCGCGCCTTCGCCGAGCTTGCTGCGCACGCCTATCTCGCCACCCAACAACTCCACCACGCTCTTGCAGATGGAAAGCCCCAGTCCGGTGCCGCCGATCTCGCGGGTGAGCGAGGAGTCGACCCGGAAGAACTTCGTGAACAGTTGCTTCTGATCCTCTTCGGAGATGCCGATGCCGGTGTCGCTGACCTCCACCAGGATCTGGTCGCCCTGCACGCTCGCCTTCACCAACACCTTGCCGCCGTCCGGCGAGTACTTGATGGCGTTGCTGACCAGGTTCATGAGCACCTGACCGATGCGGTCCTTGTCCACGGCAGCACGCGGGAGGTCGTCCTCGACGGACCACGTGAGCTCTATCCCCGCCTTGTCCGCCACGGCCGCGAAGGTGTCGACGACGTCCTTTATCACGTGCTCCATCGCGACCGGCTCGATGGTCAGGTGCACGCGCCCGGACTCTATGCGCGAGATGTCGAGCAGGTCGTTTATCAGCGAGACCAGCCGGTCCGAGTTCTCCTGGACGATCTCTAAGAACTCGCGCTGGATCTCGTTTATCTCTCCAGCCTCACCGTCCACGATGAGGTCCACATATCCCTTGATGGAGGTGAGCGGCGTACGCAGCTCGTGAGAGACCATCGAGACGAACTCGTTCTTCATGATCGCGATGTCGCGCTCGGTAGTCACGTCGTGCATGCTGGCGACGTAGCCCAAGTGCCTGCCGGTCTTGCTTATGACGGGATTGACCCTGACCTGCAATACACGTCGTTCCGGCTCGGTGAGCGTCACCTCGTGGATCTTGTCGGGCTCCATCTCGCCGAGCAAGGAGAGGTTCTCGTTGTAGACCTCACACGACCTGCACATCTCCCGCTTCTCAGCGAAGCGCAGCGGCTCGCCGTCCGGCCCCGGCGTCCCGCACTTGAGCCAGCAGCGCAGGTCTTCAGCCTCGTACTGCGGGCAGTCCGTGTGGCCGCAGTCCTTCTTCACCCAGCAAGGGACGACCTCTTTCTTGTTGGGAGGCTCCTCGCCTGTCAGCAGCTCGCTGAGAGCGACGACCTTACCCTCTGCATGTTCCGCTTTCTCCCCCAAGAACTTCTTCGCAGTGGGATTGATGTAGGCGATCCGGCTGTCTGCATCGAGGATTATCAGGCCGTCGCTCGCTCCTGCCAGTATCGCCTCGGCACGCTCCTGCTGGTTCAGCAGTTCGGTGTCGTCGCGTATGACGAGAGCGTAGCCCCCTCCTGACTCGTCATCATAAGGAGTCGCCGTGACGTTGAAAGTGCGCTCACAGATGGTCATCCGCACGGGCTCGGGAGTAGTCTCGCCCTCCAGAGCGTGTCGCACGAACTCCTCGAGGAGTTCACAGCGGAGTTCGGAGATCGGCTTGCCTTGGACGTCTTCGGCCTTGAGGTCGAATATCCCCTCGCAAGCCTCGTTCATCATCAGGATCTTCGCGGAGGAGTCCACGACGAGAAAACCCTCCCCCGTACTCGCGAGAAGGGCGCGGACATATGGAGGAACCCGTCTTTCGCCATCGACTTCAGCCAACAGCATTCCCCATCCGCAGCGGTCGGACCGCATGCAAGAACCTCTTATCTCTCTCGTTCGACATCACAGCGTATTACCCTCCACATGCAGCGAACAAGCAGACGCAGGAAACGACCGGCGCCGATAGAAGAGCGTAGGCATGGGGAGGACTTCGCAGAACAGGACGATCCTGCTGGTCGAGGACAACGAGTTGATCAGGGCCCTCGTGAAGGTGAGCCTACGACCTTTGGGATGCGAGATCGTGGAGGCCGCCGACGGAGACGAGGCCTTGCGCATCTTGACGGAGATCGACCCCGACATGATCCTGCTCGACGTCGTGATGCCGGGCATGGACGGCTTCGCCGTGTTGGAGACGGTGCGCTCAAGAGGGATGTGCGAGTGCCCGATCATCATGCTCACCACCGCCGCCAGGCAGGCCGACATCGAGCACGGGAAGGACTCGGGAGCGGATGGTTATATCGTCAAACCCTTCGACAAGGACGACCTCAGGGACACGGTCCGCAGACTACTCGGCTGAGTCGTCCAAGGATATTACGAGCGTCTGACCAGGCGTGATGTTGTATCTCGTCTCCCGCATCCCCACGCAACAACCGCCCCGGTCGTGGTCGTCGGAGGATATCTTGACGTGCTCCTGCGTGACCTCGACTCTCAACCACATCCCGCGGTACCTGAGCATCATCTCGATGCATTTGAGTTCCGGCGGCAGAGCGGTGTCGAACCATAGCGTGTCGCCACGCGGCTCGATGCCCGTGTAGCAACGCTGTGCCAGGTCCACCGTGCCTGCCATCGCGCCGAGGTGCACGCCCTCCGAGGTCGTCCCACCCTGGATGTCCTCTATGTCGCTCTTCAGGGCCTCGATGAAGAACTCCCAGGAGCGTTCCCTGTCCCTGCGTGCCAGCACCCATGAGTGGACGACCCGGCTCAAGGTGGAGCCGTGTGAGGTCCTCTTCATGTAGTAGTCGATGTTGTGGTCCATCATCTCGTGCGACCACTCGTAGCCGAGACTCTCGAAGAGTTCCGCGATCTGCTCTTCCGAGAGGAGATAGAAGAGCATGAGGACATCGGCCTGCTTGGAGACCTTGTACCTGTTCGGAGTGTCACCTTCTGCGTTGAGGATGCGGTCGAGGCGTTGGATGTCGCCGTACTTGGCCCGGTATCCTTCCCAGTCGAACTCCTCCAGGTCACCATAGCCCTCGAACTGGCTGATTATCCCGTCGTCGTGGAAGGGGATCTTCATCCTCTTCGTGATCACTTCCCACCGTTCGACCTCGCCTTCCTCGAGCATCAAGCGGTCCCAGAGCTCCTTGTAGCGATAGGGTGGGACTATCTTGAGCGCATCCATGGCGCGCTGGATGCACCAGACGGCCATGATGTTGGTGTAAGCGTTGTTATTGAGACCCGGTTTGTCCGCTCCGGGATAGGCATCGTGGTACTCGTCCGGACCCATCACGCCTAAGATCTCGAAACGCTCCTCCACGAGGTTGTAGGTGGTGATGGCCGCGAAGAAGCGCGCGATCTCGACCATCATCTCGGTGCCTTGGAAAGCCATGAACTCCAGGTCGCCCGTGACCTGATAGTAGTACCAGACGTTGTAGGCGATCGCGATGTTTATATGACGCTGCAGGTACGAGTTGTCCTTTATCCACTCCCCCGAGTTCGGGTTGAGGTGCCACTCCTGGCTCTCCTCCTTGCCGTTGCTCCCACTCTGCCAAGGGTAGAGCGCGCCCCTCAGCCCCTCGTCGTAGGCGCGGTAACGAGCCTCGTTTATCCGGCGGTAACGGTATTGCAGGAGTGCGCGGGTCAACTCCGGCAGACGGAAGTTGAGGAAGGGGAAGATGAATATCTCGTCCCAGAAGACGTGGCCGCGATAGGCCTCGCCGTGCAGCCCACGGGCCGGGACGCCCACATCCAGATCGATGGAGTTGGGCGAGACGGACTGTAGCAGGTGGAAGATGTGCATGTGCAACGCACGCTGCGCCCACTCCTCATGGTTGCAGACGCTGATGTCGAACCGCTCCCACAGATGCTTCCACGTGAGAGCGTGATATCTGAGGGTGGCCCTGAAGGAGCGGCAGCGCCTGAGGTGCTTGCGGGCCTCGAGACACGGCTCGCTTATCGCCTTGTCCTTGGAGGTGAAAAGGGAGGCCATCTTCTCTATCCGGACCGCTTCGCCTTCGGCGAGCGGGATGTCGAACTCGTGTGCCACGGACTCTTTCTCGACGACGAGTTCCCGCTGCAGGCCTATCTCCTCGTCTTTCTTGTACGCCCGCGTCCTCGCCGCCACCGCTATCCGGATGTGCGACTGGTTGGTCTCGGCCATCAGATGGATTATCTCTTCGCTGTTCTCGTCCTCACCGGCATGGATGACCTCCAGGTGCTTGCCACTGAGGTCGTTGTACCTGGCAACGCCGCGGTTCTCGACGCTGCCGTCTATCCCGGAACGCACCCGCACCGTGCCCGACCAGTCCTCCGCAAGGATGGTGGTCTCGAGGCCTGCCAGATGCCTGTGTGCCATGTGCACGAAACTGCGCTGGGTGAGGGAGGTGGTGCGCCCCTCCTCGTCGCGGAAGCGGACATGTCGCACGAGCAGGCCCTCGCGCATGTTCATCTCTTGCCTGTACTCGAGTATCTCGACGCGGTCTATGTAGAACCACTCGCCACCATCGATGCTGAAGGTGAGCGGTAGCCAGTTGGGGACGTTGACCATGGACTCGTTGCGGATCTCCTTGCCCTCGATCACGTCGGTCAGACGGTTGAACAGACCGGCGACGTAGGTGGCAGGATAGTGGGTGCCGTCAGCCACGGACTCCGGTGCCGCTCCACGAGTGGCGAAGAAGCCGTTGCCCATGACGCAGAGCGCTTCGCGCAGCGGCTCCTGTTCCGGGTCGTATCCTTCGTAGGTGAGCGTCCAGGTGTCTTCCAAGCGCCTATACCTCCTTTGCCATGGCAGCGATGCGCAGCAGCACTTCACGCACATCGTCCACCGAAGGCACGGCATACGCCGCAACCGTCTCACGCGAGCCGGAACCGACGACCACGGTAAGACCGTCCTCCCCGATCTCAGTGAAAGCATCCTCGTCGGTGAGGTCGTCGCCTATGTAGACGGGCATGGTCGCGTCCGTCGGAAGGCCGAGGGCGTCCATGACCCATCTGACAGCGCGCCCTTTGTCCCAGTCGATGTCAGGACGCAGTTCGAAGACCTTCTTGCCTCCCGACTTCCTGAGCCCAGGATGGAGTGCTGTCTGCTCGTCCACGATGCGCTCGATGGCGGGCACATCGGCTTCGCCGGCTTGGCGATAGTGGACGGCGACCGCATATTTCTTGCGCTCTATGCGCGCTCCCGGGATGGGGTCCAACGCCTCTTCCAGGGCCTTCTGCACATCGTCCAAGGGTCCCAAGAAGCGAGAGAACTCGTCCTCCCGTCCCATCGACAACTCCACTCCTTCGGGAGCCACGACGTCGAAGCCGTGACTTCCCAGATAGATAACGTCGTCCAAGGCGACCTCATCGATGATGAACGAGACGTCACGGCCGCTGACGACCGCCACCGGACAGACGGCAGCGACCTGCTGCAACACCTCGCGCATCTCGGGTGGAAGATGAGCGTCCTCGGGTCGCTCCACAATGGGGGTAAGCGTGCCGTCGTAGTCGAGGAAGACCGCGGGCCTGCGACCGGCCCTACGAGCCTCCACCTCGCTCCAATGCTCCAGAGCGTTCGGCAGCGAGTCTATCGGCCTCGATGTCACGACGGGCTACCGCCTTCCTCCGTGTCCACGATACGGACGTCCGCGAGGTCGTCCACGACGACATCGGCTCCGTGCGCAAACAGCGCCTCTTCGTTGTCGCCCCTGTCCACGCCGATCACCAGCGCGAAGCCGCCCCTTGCACCTGCCTCCACCCCGGCCTGTGCGTCCTCGACCACCGCAGTCCGGTCGGGGGTGGCTCCCAGCCGCTTGACGGCCTCAAGGAACACAGCCGGGTCGGGTTTGCCGGCAAGCCCCTCCTCGGCAGCCACCACACCGTCCACCCGTACGGCGAAAAGGCCGCCCACCCCGGCCGCCTCCAACACCTCGGCAGCGTTGCGCGAAGCCGAGATGATGGCAGTGGCTATGCCATGCTCGTGGAGACGATGCACGAGGTCGACCGCGTGAGGGTACGCATCCGCACCGTTCTCGCGCAGTTCGTCGAGGAAGAAGCGGTTCTTGGTGTTGCCCAGCGCCTGGACGGTCGAATCGCCAGGAGGGTCGTCGGGACTCCCTTCCGGCAGATCTATCCCGCGTGAGGCGAGGAAGGAGCGCACGCCATCGTAACGGGGTTTGCCATCGACATAGGCGTGGTAGTCCTCCTCCGTGAACTCCCGGAACTCCGTATCCGTACGCTTCGCATGTGTGCGCAGGTACTCGTCGAACAGGCGTTTCCAAGCCGCGAAGTGGACACGCGCCGTATCGGTGATCACGCCGTCCATGTCGAAGACCACCGCATCGATGCGAGCACGGTCGATCACAGGTTCTGTGGGTCGGTCTGGGACGCTGGACATCTCGGACACGGCCTTACCCCTTCGCTGGTCAAGCATGATGGTAGCGCAAGAGGAGCCGCTTGCGGGATGAAAGGTGCCCCGGCGGCCTCTCCGACCCTTGCCACATCTTATGTGTCAGCGGTCACAAAACCATGCCGCCACCATCGGGTAGAATCGAACGAGACACTTGGCGTCCATGCTCCACAGTCGAGTCATGGTGAGCGAGGAGACTACCTCCTGCGTAGATTGCGGAGCGCATCTTCTGGAGGTGCTTCATCGTGAAAAGACGGCCGACGGACAGTACGCCCTCCCTCTTCCTGACGGTCATCACATCATTCGCCTTGCTCATGACGAGCGCCTCTTTCGCCATGGGGGCGAACGGGATGCACGAGACGCAGAACACTGACGACTCCCACGATCAGCAGAACGCCTCCATATGGGGCGACAAGATGGTCTACGACGACGAGAGGAACGGCGACTTAGAGATATATCTGTACGACCTGTACACGGGCGAAGAGACGCGGATCACCGATGATGCTGCCGACCAGCAAGACCCCGCCATCTACGGCGACACCATAGTCTGGACCGACCGCCGTAACGGCAACAGGGACATATACCTGTACGACCTTTCGAGCGCCGAGGAGACTCGGGTCACGAGCGCTTCTGCCGACCAGGAGCATCCGGCGATACATGGCAACTTCGTGGCTTGGGCCGATTAC
Organism: uncultured Eubacteriales bacterium; assembly: GCA_964456355.1. GTDB lineage: Bacteria > Actinomycetota > Coriobacteriia > Anaerosomatales > CAYWAF01 > CAYWAF01. The sequence goes on from CAYWAF010000007.1 coordinate 20,702, forward strand.
CGCAGCGGAAGCGACGCTGATGTCTGGTACTTCGACCTCTCGAACGGGAGCAGCATCAAGTCGCTCGTGGCAGGAGGACCCGAGGACCAGGACTATCCCGATGTCTTCGGCGAGAGGATCGTCTACGAGAACTGGAACACGCCGAGCGGTGATGCGGACGTCAACATGTGGGACCGAGTGACCGACGTCACGACGAGGATCACCGATGAGAGCAAGGCCACCAAGTGGCTCGACGACCAGTGTGCTCCGCGCATATGGGGAGACACCGTCGTGTGGGAAGACCACCGAGGCTCGGAGGTGGACATATGGTCCTACGAGATCTCGACTGGCGCCGAGACCCGCTGCACCGACAGCACCAGCACCCAGAAGTATCCGGCCGTCTACAGAGATCTCGTGACATACCACGACGACTGGAACGGCTCCGAAGACATCTACTGCCTCGACATGTCCACCGGCATCGACCTTCCCGTGACGAACATCCCGCAAGACCAGAGATACCCGGACGTCTGGGGCAACAAGATCGTCTGGCAGGACTTCCGCAACAGCAACGATTGGGACATCTGGATGAGCACCATGCCGCTCGTGCCGAAGCGCAGCGGTGGTGCCACCAGATACGATACCGCTGCCATGGTGAGTGCGAACCACTTCGCCGGCGCAAGCACGGTGGTGATCGCAACCGGTGCCGGCTTCGCCGATGCGCTCGCCGCGAGCGGTCTTGCCGGCTGCTACGGTGGCCCGCTCCTCCTCACGAACCCGGACTCACTCTCAACAGCAGCCACGACGGAGATCCAGCGCCTGGGCGCCACCAAGGCCGTGATCGTGGGCGGTGAGGGTGCGGTCTCGAAGGCAGTGAAGACCGATCTCGAAGACCTGGGACTGGTCGTGGAGCGGCTGGGTGGAGCCACCCGCTATGAGACGGCCGCGATGATAGCGGACCGCATCGACACCCTCACGGGCTCCGCCTTCGAGAAGACGGCGTTCGTGGCACGCGGTGACTCGTTCCCTGATGCTCTCGCAGTCTCGCCTCTGGCCTACTACAACCGCTTCCCGATCCTTCTGACCCACACCGACGCACTCCCGGCCACGACGGAAGACGCCCTCGACGACCTCGATATCGAGACGGCTGTCATCGTGGGTGGGAGCGGGGCTGTCTCCGACGACACCAAGGATGCGATAGACGACGTGCTCGCAGCCAACGGGAGTTCTTCCTCCAAGCGCTGGGCAGGCGCCACCCGTTACGAGACGGCAGTCGAGGTGGCAGAGAACGCCTGTGACCGATACTGGGCTGGACGCGGGTTCGTCGGCGTGGCTGTAGGGAGCAACTTCCCCGACGCGCTGGCAGGAGGCGCGGCTGCCGGACGTGAGTTCGGCGTGCTGCTCCTCGTGCAACAGGATGCCCTCCCGACCGCTGCAGCGGAGTTCCTCACAGACTCCGGCGATGCCATCGGTCAGATGGAGGTCTTCGGCGGCACGGGAGCAGTCAGCGACGTCGTCGTCGACGATATCGCACAGTCGCTCGAATAGCCGACCGCTCGGCGTCAGTTGGCAGACGCCTTCTCGGAGGAGAGCGCCTGGACGACCGCCTCCACATCGATGCCGTTCATGCACGCGATGCGGTTGTCGACGAGCACCATCGGGAAGTCGTGCCCTGCCATGACTTCGTCTATGACAGGTGTGGTCACCTCAGGGGGAAGTTCCCACATGTCGCCGGGTACTACCTCGACCCAGTCGATCCCGGCGGCAGCCAGACCACCCTTGAGGGTGTTGACCAGATATTCGACCGGCATCGAGCAGGGACTTTCGTACTCGAAGCCAAGAGCCATCTCATCGTCTATCTCCAGCCCGACCGGCGGAAGCGGGGTGCCGGCTCAAGTGGTGAGACCTTCTATCACGAGGACTTGTGTAGGTCGCATGGTGACAGCCCTTCCTTACCCGATTACCCGAATGTAGGCATAGTACATGATACACCCCTGGGGGTATTCGTCCAGACCAGATCCACGGATTCGGAGGAAGAGTGGGCCTCGAGCCTTATGCGCCTTCGCCAGCAGGATCCGCGGTTCCTGCCTCGGGTGTCTCACGCTCAGAGCGGATGGCACCGGCCCCCTTCTCGAGCGTGCTCGCCATCAGGAAGCCGGCGAGCAGGATCGCACTCGCTATCATCTCGCCGAAGTACAGCCCTTGCGTCATGCCGGCCCTCGCCATCGACCCGGCAGCAGCGATGCAGAGGGTGCCGACGAAGATGAGGACGTTGGCCCATGCACGATAGCGATACGCCTTCTTGGGCCAGAACTTGATGACCGACCAAGCCGAGCCGCCGAGAAGCAGCAGCGTGCCCGGGATGTTGAAGACGAGCGACATGATGCGCGGGAACGACCCGCTGGGCCCCAGGCCAGAACCGCCGACGACTATGCCCGGCTGGAGTGCGGCGTAGTCGAGTTCCGTGGTGAAGACGCCCCAGAAGAAGACCGCCAGCATCACCAGGTTGAACACGAGGTAGGCATCGCCCCATATCCGTCGTCTGGCTATCAGATACAGGGTGCCGAGGCCGAGGAAACCGACCATGGAGGCCGCGAGCACTATGTAGACGCGGTATATGGTGGGGTCCCAGTGCTGGGTGTACTCGGAGTACCATTCCATGCCGGCCGCAAGAGCGTAGAAGAGGAAGCCGACCGCCCACGCCAACTGGTGCGGCTTGCGCCTGTGGTACCACTGGCGCATGAGCAGGAACACGTAGACGAAACCGATCAGCGCCGTGACGGCGGGCCACCAGTAACTGCTCCAGAACTCCATCCGAGACCCCCTCGTCGAGGTATGCCGATGAACACACGACCCCTGCGCCTGTCCCCGTGGACACGACACAGCACGCCAATAATCTTTCAAACGCTTTCATGCTGCAAGGAGAGCGCAGGGCTTTCAGACGAGTCCCCGAGAACCACGCCTTCGCCCTGTTTCGGCCAAACGGGGCAGACGCGTATATTCGGTATGTCCCGGAGGTGTCACATGCCACACGTCAGAGAAGGACTCGCTCATGAGTGGGTGCTCCCGGACGAGGAGGCCCGCGAGATCCAGCGCCGCCTGGCAGCCGAGGTCGTACTGTCTCCGCTGCCTGCGGAAGGACCCGGCTCGCCACAGACCGCTGCAGGCGTGGACGTGGGATACAGTCGTGACGGTGAGCGGGCTTGGGCGTGTGCCGTGGTGCTCGACAGGAACTTCCGAGTGGTGGACCGCGCCGTGGTGCCCGGGACGCCTGACCGCGACTACGTGAAGGGATTCCTCGCCTTCCGCGAGGGCCGCTTGAGCATCGAGGCGCTATGCGCTCTGAGCGTCGAGCCCAACCTCGTCTTCTGCGACGGCCATGGGACCGTCCATGAGCGCGGCCTGGGCCTAGCCTCCCATGTCGGCGTGCTTCTGGACATCCCCACGATAGGGGTGCCCAAAACACCCTTCCACGCCATAGAGCGTCTGCCTGAACCCGGGCGCGGCAACACGCTCGTGCTCACGAAGGAGTGGGGTGCGCGGGGTGCGGCCATACGACTGCGTGCCCACTCCAAGCCGGTCTACGTCTCACCCGGCCACCGGGTCGACCTGGAGAGCGCGATAGCGTTGTGCCTTGCGTGGTCCACGGGACGCCACCGGGTGCCGGAACCGTTGCAAGCCGCAGACACCATGTCGAAGATGGCGAGGAACGAGGCCGGGCCGAGGCGGTGAGGACATCGCCTCATCGCACCGCCACGCCGAAGGGCACGACCGACACGCGATCTCGCCCTCAGTCGAGCACTTCAGTCTTGTACTGCTCGTAAGGGATCTTCTTGGTGGTGAAGGTGCCTCCGATGAAGCTGGCCACGTCGTTGATCTTGGTGATGGTGCCGGTCGCACCCGTGTCGGTGACGTCCACCACTATCCTCACCCGCTCGACCAGCGAACGCTCCGAGCTCTCGAAGACGTAGTGCGAGCCGCTCTGCGAGACGAGGTATGTGGGATAGCCGTCCACGGTGCCGAAGTCGAAGGAGCACATCGTGACCTCGTCGGTCCCGTTCTCGCCCACTACGGTATGGATCCAGAGGTAACAGGTGTCCTCGTGCCAGAGGTTCTGCAGGCCGGGACCCTCCTCTGACTCCCACTTGAAGGTGCCCTTGAACGTGAGACCTTCCGGCGGGAGAGTGGCCTTAGGGGTGGTGACCTGCGGGTCTTCCTGAGCGAATCGCACGGACTCCTGCATGATCTCGGAGAGGTAGTCGAGCGAGAGCCCTCCGGCCCATGCCGAGATGCTCATGACCGTGGCGAGCACGATGGCCAGCCCCATGAGTATGCCGGCTGCGACCTTGGCCGCCATCGTGAGTCCCACGGGAGCCGTCGCCACGCCGCCGGGACCGAAGAGCCCGGGCACCTTGGCAGAGTCGAGCCAAGCACCGCTACGCGGGTCGTATATCTTGTCGCGACGCCCGATGCGACGGCCGGATGCATGCTCGGCTATCTGCTCCCAGGTGTACGGCCCAAAGGTCTTGCCGCCTCGTGCCACATACCAGGCGTCTTTCGTGGGTGGCTGCATGTGGTCATTCTACTACCGAGAGTCGTCTCGACCACCACACGGATGGCGTGGCGTAGAATACCTGGCGAGCACCGGCGAGGGAGACCGCTGCTGCACCGTGACAGCAGGCCTTCGCCGTACAGGCGACCCACAGGAGGACGGTCGACGCATGGAAAGAGACGAGTTGCTCCCGGTCACCATCACCGCACGCGACCTCGATGACGCCTGGTTCCAGGTGATAGACGCCATCATGAGCCATGGCTACCGCTATCCCGTGGAACGCGGCAGTTACGAGGGGACCGACCGGATAGAGCTGGACTTCGCAACGGTATTCGTGAAGGACCCGGGCAGCGGACCTCTGCTCCCGATCATCCCGGAGGGCCTGGGCATCCCGCCGCTCGCCGACGAGGAGTACGTCAAGTGCGAGTACTTCCCCGGATACCTGCTCTCCGACCAGGTCCAGCCCGACGAGGAGTACACGTACGGTCAGCGGATCATGTGGCCGGTGGAAGACGACGTGCTCGGGCTGACGCTGCCGCAGATAGAGTGGGCCGTCCGCATGCTCAAAGAATCGGGCGGGAACACCAACCAGGCGACGATCGAGATCGGCAGGCCCGAGGACATCACCGTCCACGACAGCAGCAACACCAGCTACGACCCTCCCTGCATGCGACTCATCGACTGCAGAGTGCGCTACGGCAAGCTGCATCTGGCCGTGTACTTCCGCAGTTGGGATGCGTGGGGCGGCTTCCCGGTCAACATGGCCGGGCTGGAACTCGTGAAACAGTGGATGGCGGGCGAGATAGGCGTCGAGTCCGGCAGTCTTATCGGCGTCTCGAAGGGTCTCCACATCTACGGGCACACCGAAGAGGTCGCCAGGATCCGCACCCACCGCAAGTAGCGACCGCGACTCCGACTTCCGGCCTGCCGCTCGGTCGGCCGGATTCTCGATACACGCTTCCAGCGTTACACATCTCCGATAACGGGTAAATCAGAACTATTCCTAAATAGGAATCTGTCTACAAGAATCGGAGGTGACACATGCCGATAGCGACCGAGGAGGTCGAGCGCCGTGTCCGCGTACTGTCGGCAGGGATAAGGGATGCCGGCTTCCGCCTGACTCCTCAGCGGCTCGAGGTCATACGCGAGATAGCCGGGGACGAGACGCATCCGGACGTGGAGACGGTCTACCATGCCGTTCGCGAGCGCATGCCGACCATCTCACTGGACACGGTCTACAGGACGCTCGCTGTGCTGACGGAGCAAGGACTCATCGACCGGGTGAACGTCACCGCGGGACCGACCCGCTACGACGGCAACCCCTTCCCCCACCACCACTTCATATGCACGCGTTGTGGTTTGGTGCGAGACATCGACGAGGCGGACATCGCCACCATCGCACCGACCGAGAAGGTCGAGTCGTTGGGTGATGTCGAGTCGGTCCAGATCCAGTACCGCGGAGTGTGTTCGAGCTGCAGGAAGGCCGAAGCGACCGCTGACGGCCGTAAGAAGAGACGATAGAGAAGAGGCCAGACCATGGCGAAGAAAGACGATGTGTTGACGACCGGGTTCGGCAAGCCGGTCGACGACGACCAGAACTCCATGACCGCAGGTGAGCGCGGGCCGATTCTCATGCAGGACGTGCACCTGCTCGACAAACTCACCCATTTCGACCACGAGCGCATCCCCGAGCGGGTCGTCCACGCGAAGGGTGCCGGAGCGCACGGCTACTTCGAGGTCACGGCGGATGTGAGCAAGTACACGAAGGCCGCCTTCCTGTCCGAGGTGGGCAAGAAGACCGACGTCTTCGTGCGCTTCTCGACTGTGGGCGGCGAGAAGGGCTCGGCAGACGCGGCCCGCGACCCGCGCGGATTCGCGATCAAGTTCTACACCGAAGAGGGCAACTACGACATGACCGGCAACAACACGCCCATCTTCTTCATCCGCGACCCGCTCAAGTTCCCGGACTTCATACACACCCAGAAGCGCGACCCGCAGACGAACCTCAAGGACCCCGACATGTTCTGGGACTTCCTCTCGCTGACGCCAGAATCCGTCCACCAGGTCACTATCCTGTTCTCCGACCGCGGGACGCCGAGGGACTACCGTCACATGAACGGTTACAGCAGCCATACCTTCCTGTGGTACAACGCCGAAGGTGAGCGGTACTGGGTGAAGTACCACTTCAAGACCGAGCAGGGCATCGAGAACCTGACCGCGGCCGAGGCCGGCGAGCTCTCCGGCAGCGACCCCGACCACGCGACACGCGACCTGTTCGAGGCGATAGAGCGTGGCGAGTACCCGTCCTGGCGTCTCGAGATGCAGATCATGCCTTACGAGGAGGCAGCGACTTACCGCTTCGATGCCTTCGACGTCACCAAGGTGTGGCCGCATGCGGACTACCCGCTCGTCGAGATAGGACGGCTCGTGCTGGACCGCAATCCCGACAACTACTTCGCCGAGGTCGAGCAGGCGGCGTTCTCACCGGCCAACTTCGTCCCTGGCATCGGCCCGTCGCCGGACAAGTTGTTGCAGGGGCGCCTGTTCAGCTACCACGACACACACGTGCATCGTCTGGGACCCAACTACCATCTGCTGCCGGTCAACGCACCCAAAGCGACCAAGGTGAGCAACTACCAGCGCGACGGCTTCATGCGCTTCGACGGTAACGGTGGCCCCGGACCGAACTACTGGCCCAACAGCTTCGGTGGTCCCGCACCCGATGCCTCGGCAGCCGACCCGGCACTCGAGATAGAGGGATCGGCGAGACGGACGCCGTACTCGCACGAGAACGACGACTTCACGCAAGCAGGCGCCCTCTACCGCAAGGTGATGACGGACGAGGCCCGCGAGCATCTGGTCGGGAACATCGTCGGCCACCTCTCGGGAGCGAAGGAGCGCATCCAGCTGCGGCAGTGTGCGATCTTCTACAAGGCCGACCCGGAGTACGGCACGCGGGTGGCCGAAGGTCTCGGCCTCGATACGGCCGAGGTCGAGCGCCTGGCCTCGATGTCCGATGAGGAGCGCGTGGCAGCCACCGCCGGATAACCGGAGCAGAAGGAAGTGACGATATACGATCAGCTACCGTAGACTCCGGGGTCCTCGGCGATGAAATAGCGCCTGTGCGGATCGTTCGCACTACTGCCTATCTCGACCACGTATCCCGATTCGACGAGAGTACGGAGACGGGTCCTTGTAGCCCTGCCGGTCCTACCGATGCGTGCGGCGATCTCTGATGTCGAAAGTCCGCCGCTCTTCGACAGGGCATCAAGGACCTTCTCGTCCAACTCATCGAGATCGGGGGTGCTCACTTTGCCCGCATAGAACGTCACTCTGAAGCGCATCCCCACCTCTCGGATCTCGGGGGGTCGCAACCCGGCGTCCTTGCATGCTTCAAGCATGCGCGTGATGCCGCTTCCCCACTGTTCGATGAGCCCGAGGTCTCGGAACACGCGTCCCATCACGCGGTTCCTCAGACGCGAGACACCATCGTAGAGATCATCGAAGGTCAGACCGGGGAGAAGTATGCCAGGGTTCTCGATCTCGAGACGATCGTCGAAGATCGCTATGCGGAGCGGACCGCCTTGCTGGGAGTAGTCGGCGTGCACGACCGCATTGACGACCGCTTCCCTCAGGGCCGCCGGAGGATATTGCCAGACATCGACGCGTCGTGCCCCCTCGAGCTCCATCCCGACATCGATGTTCCTGCGGATGAAAGCGAGCGCCTGCTCCACAGCTTCGTGCGGGTGCGCTTCGATGTCGAGCCGGTCCACGATCAGACTCCGATCGCTTCCCTTGAAGCGAGCCGCCTGGATGCGTGCGTCCGGGAACTCAGCAAGACAGTCGCGACCGAAGAGGAGTACGCCTCCCACCGTGGGAACACGTCCTCCCGGAGTCTCCACGGCAAGGCGCAGGGTGACCAGGTCGCGAGTCCGCACCTCACGGATCCCCGCATAGGCCTCCCGCACCGCATCGATGTCGATGGCGTCTCGGACCGCGAGTCCCGGCATGGGCTCCTCATCGAACGACCTGCCGAGAGAGACTCGCTCGAGTTCGCGTATGAGAGGCGGGTCTGCCTGCCGGTTGGTCGAACCGACTCGCACGTAGACGCCCCGGGTGGCTCCTTCTGCCGCAACGCGATACGGGCGTGACGGCCCGGGATGGATGCGGACCGTCACAAGATGGGTCGCTCGCCACGGAACGATCTCTATCTCGGGCACGATCCGCGGGACGATGGAATCGCTCAGCACGTTCGCCAGGCGCTCCTCGACCTGCAACGGGTCGTCCACGCCCACGATGTCTCTACTGCGATCGGCGATGCCGATCAGGATCGTGCCACCGGAGGTGTTCGAGAACGCGACAGCAGTGCGCACGATCCCCGCTCGCCCGGAATCGTCGCGTTTGAACTCCAGGGTCTTGCCCTCATGGCGCAGAAGCAACTCGCCGACATCCATGCTCGGAATCGTACTCGGAAGTCAATCACAAGACAAGACTTCCGAGTAATCCCATCACTCAGGTACAGCCTTCGCCGCCTTCTCGAACAGGTCCGGGTCGATGTGGCAATAACCGCCGGGGTTCTTGTCGAGGTAGTCCTGGTGGTACTCCTCGGCCGGAGTGTAGGCCGTGAGGGGACCGGTCTCGATGACGACCGGCTGGTCATAGCGAGTCTGGAGCTCGGCGAGCGAGCGCTCGATGACCGGGAGGTCTGCGGGATCGGTGTAGTAGATGCCTGTGCGGTATTGCGTGCCCGCATCGTTGCCCTGTCGGTTCAGCGAGGTGGGGTCGATGGCCTCGTAGAAGATGTCGAGCAGGAACGGGAGAGGAGCGACAGCGGGGTCGTAGTCCACCTTCACCGTCTCCACGTAGCCCGTGCGTCCAGTGGTCACGTCGTGGTACGTGGGCGAGTCGGTCGTGCCGTTGGCATAGCCGACCTCGGTCGAGGTCACGCCGTTGACGGACGACATCAACTTCTCGACGCCCCAGAAGCATCCGCCTGCGAGATAGATGGTGGCCACGTCCTCGCCTCCTGTGGTCGACGATGTGGTCGGCTG